>NZ_JBBCQL010000199.1:0-8710 GCF_037149975.1 Chryseobacterium sp. VD8
TAGCCGTAAAATGAAAGATCTGTACAGAGAAATCATCAACAATTCTGATGATTATTATCCGTTATCTATCAATGGTGCAAAGTCAATTCAAGACTCCGCACTTAAAAAAGAGATTCTTAATCTTGTAAATAACAGTTCTGAAAGTTTTGACAAGAAAAAGAAAAGGATAAAAGATTTAACAACTCAAATTAATCTAAATTATTATAAAATTTTCAGTTTTTATACAGCTTTCAAAATCAGAAAAACCCTTCCTGAAATTGAAAAATATCAGAATGCACATCCTTTAAAAACAGACAGTCTGGATAATTTTATCAGTAAGCAGAATCAATTGCTGAGCGAATTGAAAAATCTAAAATAATGAATGAAATATCGATCATCGGAGGCGGAATCGGCGGTTTAACATTGGGAAATATCCTGAAACAACAAAACATTGATTTTACCCTGTATGAATCGGCAGCGGAAATAAAACCTGTCGGTTCCGGAATTATGATGGCAATCAACGCGATGCAGATCTTCGATAGATTGGGGTTAAAAGAAAAAATTGAACAGGCGGGAAACAAAATTCACGGCATTTCGATTACAGATGAAAAGCTGAAACTTATTTCCAAAACCAATGTTCTGGAATTGGAGAAGAAATACAATTCATGCAATGTAGCCATTCACAGAGCCGATCTGCAAAAGATTTTGGCGGAAAATATCGGCTATGAAAATATTCAACTGAATCATGTGCTGAACAAAATTCAGAAGAAAGAAAATTATATTCTACATTTTGAAAATGGAACTGAAACTGAAAGCAAAATCGTTTTTGGAGCAGACGGAATTCATTCAAAAGTAAGAAAGCAGATTTTCGGAACCGGAACGATAAGAAATAAACAGCAATTGTGTTGGCGCGGTTTAGCAGAATTTGATCTTCCTGAAAATTTTCATCATGAAGCCATTGAAGCATGGGGAAAAGGAAAACGTTTTGGTTTTGTAAGAATGACCGACCGAAAAATATACTGGTACGCTGTTATCAATAAAAACATTCATCAGACTGAAAATCAATTAGCTGAAAATTTTTACGGTTTTCATCCACTGATTCTTGAAATTATGGAGAAAACATTTCAGGAAAATATCATTTTTAACGAAATTATCGACCTCGCTCCTATTCCGAAATGGCACACGAATCATCTTTGTCTGATCGGTGACGCAGCACACGCAACAACGCCGAATCTCGGACAGGGAGCCTGTCAGTCGATTGAAGACGCTTATATTATCGGAAAGCTGTTGGAAAACCATCAGAATTTCAATGAAGTTTTTGAAAATTTTCAGAAGATCAGGAGAAAAAAAGTAGATTATGTAGTTGATACAAGCTGGAAAATCGGACAGGTTTCACAATGGGAAAAAGGAACTTTTCTAAGAAATTTCATGTTCAGATTGGTTCCTGAAAGCTTTAATCAAAAACTGGTTGAGAAAACGATTCGACTGGAAATGTAGTTTCACATAGAGCGCTTTTTATTACGTCCTAATTATTTTTAAACGTATCCTTCATTTTGCCTGCAAATTCTTAATCTCTTTTAACTGCTTAACTGCTCTTAATGGTTATCTTTTTACAACACAATAGGCGCAAAAGTTTCTTTGAAATTATTGAGAATATTCTTCGTTCGCAAAGCTACTTCGACAAGCTCAGTAACTATTCACTCAGCGAAGATATTGCCAAAGGTAAATCATAAAACGTTCGCTTAATAACAGATGAAATCTGAATAACTTTGCTTATTTTAAAATATTTATCTTAAAATATCAACTTTGCGTTAAAATTTTCAGTCTGAATACAATTGAAAAATTTTAATTAGACTGTTTAATAAAGTTTCAGCAAACTTTCAGATAAATTTCATACACGCTCAAGAAAATAAAAATCCTTCAAAATTTAAAAATCTTGAAGGATTAAACATTCTATTTTGTTATAAAAACTTTAATAAGTAAGGGTAATTCCGGCTCCCCATCCCATTTCATTATCATAATTTCCGGAAACTGACAGCCATTTCTGTAAAATGTAGCGCAAACCTGTACTGAATTCGCCATCGGAATTGACCGTAAAATTTCCACGAAGCCTTCTTGAAAGCGGAATATCTTCCCTGCTGAACTCCAGTAAAACCTTTCCGTTCTGGTCTACACTTGCATCCGCTGTAATGAGCATCGGCAAAAGATACTGCATCCCGACCGTAAATGCACCCTGAGTTTTGGAAGCTTTCCGCTGTCCAAACCACGTTTTTTTTCCATGAAAATCCATTCCCATTTCTTCTGCCATTTTTCGTTCCATAATTTCATGATTTTTCTGAATTCTGAAACCCGCATAAGGAATTGCCCACTGGAATTTCCCTAAAAATCTGCCGACTTTAAAATTTCCGTCAAAATGATCAAAATCCCAGTTCGAATGAAATTCATTTAAATTTGCCCATCTCGGTCCGAACATCGTCATAGTTTCTGCATGTATTTTATTGCTGTTAAGATCAAGCATTGCCATTGAACTTATCATCCTGTTATCTTTCAGAAAATTTTTCCAAGCCAGTTTTCTGTCGGGTAGTTGTGGATTCGGTTTGGAATTTTCATAGCTAAAAATCCTCCCCATTCCCGCCATCATATGATACAGAATATGGCAGTGGAAAAACCAGTCGCCATCCTGATTGGCAGCAAATTCAATCGTATTGGTTTCCATCGGCATGATGTCTACCACATTTTTAAGCGGAGAATATTCACCTTTTGAGTTGATTAATCTGAAATCATGTCCGTGAAGATGCATCGGATGGCGCATCATTGAATTATTATACATCGTAATCCTCAGAATTTCCCCTTTTTTGACTAAAATTTTATCGGTTTCCGTCACCGTTTTATTATCTAAAGTCCAGAGATAATGATTCATATTTCCTTCCAGAGTAAATTTCAGTTCGCGGACGTTTTCTGTCGGAAGAATGGTTTTTTCAGGAGATTTTAATAGGTTATAAGACAGTCTTTTAATTGATTTTTCTTCCTTCATTTCCATCGAATGACCGGAATGCTCTTCGTTTTCCTCTTTGGTTTTGATGCCCATCATTTCATTCATGTGCTTCATCGTCATTTTTCTTTGACTTTCAGGAAGTTCGGGATACATGACTTCGTTCATGTCCATCATCTGATTGCCCATCTTCATGTTCATCGGCTTCATATTTCCGCTCATTTCCATCATTCCGTTCATCATTTTCATACCTTCAAAAAGCTTTAATCTGGGTAAATCGGGTGCTTCTACTTTCTCCCCTGAACCTAGCCAGAGCGAAGCGTGACCAATTCTGTCCTCCGAAGTCGCCCGAAATTCGAAACTTTTATTTTCCGGAATGGTGACTTCAATATCATACGTTTCAGAAACTCCTACAATCAGTCGGTCGACTTCCACCGGAACCACATCATTTCCGTCATTTCCTACTACTTTTATCTTTCCGCCTCCGAAATTCAGCCAGAAATAAGTGGATGAACCTCCATTTGCAACTCTCAGCCGAACTTTATCTCCAGCTTTCAAACTTGAATAATCAGAACTTGGCTGTCCGTTGATGAGAAATTTATCGTAGAAAACATCACTTACATCCATGGCTTCCATCCTTTTCCATTCATTCAGCGCTTTTGTTCCGAAGTTTCCGGATTTTATGGCTTCCCAGTAACTTTGCACCGAATTTTTCTTAATGGCATACCAATCTGTATTCGCCATATGAAGTCTTCTTGCAATCTGCATCGGATTTTCATCACTCCAATCGCCGAGTAAAACAGGGATTTCCTGAGTATAATTTACTTTTGGCTCCCCTTCTCGTTTCTGAAAGACTAAAATTCCGTTCATCCCGATCTGTTCCTGCAAACTTTCATGAGAATGATACCAATATGTTCCGTTTTGGGAAACCTTAAATTTATACAAATGTGTTTCTCCCGGTTTTACAGGTTTTGTTGTTAAGTACGGAACTCCGTCATGTTCATTCGGTAAAATCACGCCGTGCCAGTGAAATCCTGTGTTTTCTTTCAGCATATTGTGAAGATAAATTTTGGCAGTATCGCCTTCCGTGAAATATAAGGTCGGAGCCTGTAATTTTCCGTTGACAGCAATTGCACGACGGTTTTTTCCTGTAAAATTGACAATTGTATCTTTGACATATAAATCATAACGAACCGTTTTTCCTCCAAAACTTACTCTGCCATTTTCCGAATTTCTTTTTAAAACAGAGTTATCAGATTTTGGTTCCGGATCAGATTGATGCTGTGAATGATTTTCAATTTCTATTAGATCCATTCCGCATTTCGGACATTTTCCGGGTTTGTCTGAAATGATTTCCGGATGCATCGGGCAGGTATATTTTTGAGGCTGAGATTGGGTTTTAGAATGAGACTTTGGGTGCGTTAAAACTTTAGTCTCAGATGTATTTAAAACAGGTTTAGAAATATTTGATTTGTAAGATTTGCCTGCCTTTTTAAAAGTACTCTTTTTCTCAATCTTAGCCTTACTTTTATTCTTAATTTCTTTTGATTTTATTTCTGTTTTCTGCACCGGCTTTACTTCCGGCTTTGAAATAGCCTTAGGTTTTACAGCAACTACTTTTTTCCTTAAGGTCATTCCGCATTTCGGGCAGTCTCCCGGTTTTGAAGAAACGATTTCAGGATGCATCGGACAACTGAAATAGGTTTTTGTAACCTGTGAAAAACTGAAAACAGAGAATAAAAACAGCAGAAATATTATTATCTTTTTCATAATATTTCGAAGTTTTTTTAAATTGTATAGCCTGAATTAAATTTTAAAAGCTTTCATTTTGAGCAAAACGATGTGAAGTAGAAAATCTAAAATCACTTAATTTTTAACGTAAAGCTTGCAAAGATTTTGTTGAAATTATTGAGAATATTTTTAAGTTCACAAAAGCATTTCACTTAACTAAGATCTCAAAGTTTTGGAATATCCTCCAAATCAATCTATTAAAGTATATTTTAATTTAAGCTATACAACTTATTATTTTTAAATAAGATATAATTATTATTTAATTGTAGATTTCACGTTTCCACAAGAAAGCATAGATTTTCCGTAGTAAGGATTTACGATTTTAGATTCGTCACTTAACCAGCTTCCGTCTGCCATCGGACAATACTGAACATAAACCGGATTTTCAGAAAATTTGAATTCTTTTGCCAGAGCAATCATATTATCGGAAAGATTCATAAATGTTTCTCTTTGTGTACTGATGTTTCTTGCTTCAGAAATTGCAGTAGCATCTTTTCTTAGAATATTTAAATTTCCTTCCGAAACCTGTTTGTAATCAATTGTAGAAGCTGTTTTAATGAATTCCGTAGCTGCTTTTGATGTTTTATCGGCATCGTCTGAAGCCAGAGCAGATTTTATAGCAATATAATTTTGATATAGTTTGGTAACCTGTGCATCTTTTTTAGATTGTGCTGAAATTGAAATAATTGAGAATAATGAGAATATTGCTGTAATGATATATTTTTTCATTGTTTTAAATTTAGAATTAATTTTTAAGAAAGAATTAGTAAACAAGTCGCGTAAAGCGACAAACCGTGTCGTTCGTAATGATCAAAAGATCAAACGACTGACGGATTTTAAATTCTAAAATTACAATGACTGATAAAGATCGGAACGGAACGGTTTTCCGGCGGCGCATTGATCTGAATCTGAGTAAATTTTGTTGCCGAAAAAGAATGATCTGTAAAGAAAAATTCATTTTTCCGGATGTCATGGATTTGTTTTAAAAAATCAATTTTAAGAAAATCTGACTTTTGAGAATCATCCACTTTTACGATTTTGATCTCGGTTTTACAGCAGTCTTTCTTGGTTTTTACGCCACATTTACTGCAGACATCATCCACTTTCTGACTGATGGAAGCCAATTCATTCATGCAATAATGAACACTGAAAACCGCTCCGGAAGAAAAACCGAAGTAGAATACAGAGAACAGGATGGCAAGAATCTTTTTCATTGAGACAAAGTTAAAAATATGAAGACAATCTTCGTTATAAAATTCTGTAAAGATGTTATAAAATTCAGGAAATAAAAAAACTCCCGAAAATTTTCAGGAGTCTGTATTTATTTTATTCTAAATTCAAGCTTCACATTGAAGAAACGCCCTGTTAAACGTACAGGAACAGGATACATCAGATTGGTATTCGCATCGGTAATCCACTGATTGGAAACTGTATTTCTGATATTGAAGGCATTAAAAACCTGAACACCCAGCGTCAGTTCATCAAAATTCCCCCAAAAACCATACGCCTGATTTTTCTCTTTAGGATCGATGAAGGCATAAGAAAGTCCTAAATCTACCCTTTTATAAGATGTTAATGTTTTTTGATAGGAATATCCTGCAAGATAATCGATTTTTCTGTTTTCATCCAGTACAATCGGCGATCCTGTAGGCAATCCCATTGCATAAGTTAAAGTAAGATTGACGCGCATTTTCGGGAATCTCGGCATATAATCCTGATAGAACATCGCAAATCTTAACCTTTGATCGGTTGGTCTTGGAATGTCTCCTCTCCCATCAATATTTTCATACACTCGGGCATAACTTGCCGATAACCAGGAATCAACTCCGGGAACAAATTCTCCGAACAATCTGGTATCAATTCCGTATGCGTAACCCGAAGCATTATTTTTTCCGGAATAACGGATTCTCACGTTGTCCATGAAATACGGGATCAGATCATTCATTTTCTTGTAATACAATTCCGTGGTCAGTTTAAACGGTCTGTCGTACATCTGGAATTCGTAATCGTTCGCCAAAATTGCCTGAATAGATCTCTGGGATTTTATATTTGAATTAAAATTCCCGTCTAAGTCTTTGATTTCCTTGTAAAAAGGAGCCTGATAATAGATACCTCCGGAAAGTCTGAACAACATATCGGTATCCCAATCCGGTTTGATCGCAAACTGTGCTCTCGGAGAGAAAATGGTTTCGTTATTGAAACTCCAGTGCGATACTCTTGCTCCCGCGTTTACAAACACTTTATTGCTTCCCCAGAAAAATTTCTGAGAATACTGAGCGTAAGCAGACATTCTTGTCGGCTGAATATCATTTTTCCCTGCAATGCTGTAATATAATTTTAGATCCGGTGGATTTCTGGGATCTAAAAGCGCGGAAATCGGTGTGCTGTATCCAGCAGAATCTACCAGTTTCCATTCGTTGGTAAGATCTTTCAGGTTTTCTTTTTCATATTTAAAGCCGACTTCAATATCTGTATTTACGTTAGGCGAAAAACGGGTTCGGAACTGTGTTCCGTAAGTTTTTACATATAAATCATTTCTTGCATGCTCTATTTGTCCGCCTGTATCGTATGAAGTAACGGGTTCTCCCGTAATCGGATCAAAAGTCTGTAAAACATAAGCCGAAGCGATGGTGTAATATTCTCTTTCACGGTTTTGGTAAGCAAAAGCGTCTAAAGTAAATCTCCATTTATCGGATGGCTTATAATTCAGGGAGAATGTTCCCATCATATTTTTATACTTATCGTCTTCACGGCCACCGTAATTTACGGTTAAATTAATCGGCTGCTGCAAAGATCCGAAGTCTACACTTCTCGCTTTTGGAATCATTTCGTAATCATTCTTGGAATAATATCCGATGAATGAAGCCGTAAATTTCGGGCTGAAATGATAATTCAGATACGTCTGAAAATCCATGTATTTCGGATTGAAGTCTGTATCTTCTTTCAGGGTATTAAGAACAAGGTTTGTATTTCTGTATCTTCCTGAAAATAGAGCGGTGAATTTCCTGTTTCCTTCTTTGTCTTTTCCGACAGCAAAACCGGTGGATAATCTTCCTCCGATTAAACTTCCTTCTCCGGAAACTTCAAATTTTTCAGGTTCACGGTAATAGATATTTAAAGCAGATGACATTTTATCGCCGTATCTCGGCTCGAAACCTCCGGCTGAGAAATTAACGGTGGAAACCATATCGGGATTGATGATGCTTAACCCTTCCTGCTGAGAATTTCTGATGAGGAATGGTCTGTAGATCTCAATATCATTAATATAGATCAGGTTTTCGTCATAGTTTCCGCCACGAACCATATATTGTGAAGATAGCTCCGTATTGGAGTTTACGGAAGGCAGAGTTTTAAGAATTCCTTCGATACCCCCGGAAATGCTTGCCACATTCTGAGCATCTTTTGCCGAAATTTTTACGGCGGTGATATCGTTGGTTTTTCCTATTACTTTTTTCTGGAAAACTACTTCTTCAATAGTTTCGGTCTTCACTGTATCCCTCTTTTTTTTTACCTGAGAGAATACTAATGCAGGAACCATAAGGCTCAATGGTAAAACTAGTTTTTTCAAAAGAAATGCTTTAAAATTTCAAACGGTTAATTTATAACTTTTATTTTATAATTTGACTTTGCAGGAAAACTTTTGACCATTCTTCTACAAAATCCTTTGGTAAATTCTTTTCTTTAATTGCTGCAAGACACATAAATACATCATTGTCGCCTTTTACAAAATACTGTATCTGAGATTCTGTAGTTGTTGAATTGGTATAAGAATCTGCTTCAACAGTAAAAAGAATGTATTCTCTTTCGCCTTTTTTATTTCGGGACAACTCTTTTATTCGCAAATTTTTGGTTTTAGACTGAAGAAGCTTTTTATTATTGTCAAAAAAAGTCTGCAACGGAATTTTTGCAAGATTTTTGGATACTAATTTTGTAATTATAATATCATAG
>NZ_JBBCQL010000200.1:0-8672 GCF_037149975.1 Chryseobacterium sp. VD8
ATATCAGCCATTTTTGATATGACACCGAAAGGGACTGCACAAAAGCTAATAAACAATTATATTTGCAGCCGTAAAAAAAATATACAACCTATTATGAAGGAACTTATTGAAAAAATCAATGCTGAATTTGAGGCTTTTAGCAAAGAAGCTGAACAACAATCTGAAAAAGGAAACAAAGCAGCTGGAACCAGAGCCAGAAAATCTGCTTTGGAGCTGAGTAAGCTGTTCAAGGATTTCAGAAAAGTTTCTGTTGAAGAATCAAAGAAATAGTAGTCCAAAGAGAACCTGCCTAAAGCAGGTTCTTTTTATTACAGTAATTGATCATTTAAAATAAAAAATCTACATACGGGAAACCGTAATGACAATCAAAATATAATATTAAGGTACTTGTTTTTTTACGCAAAACCATTGGTTTAAATCTTTATAATCTGCATACAGTAAAGAGCTATCTTCCACATTTTTGTATTCCTTTTCAATGATTGATCTTACGGATTTTCCGTTAGCATCATTGTCAAGAAACAGAATGATTTTATCGTAGTCTTTCAACTTTGCTTTAGCTTTAAAAAGCATTGCCGTAGAATGTAAAATCAAACAATCACAATCAGGATGATCTTCATTACTAAGATTCCGAAAGGTTAGATAATCGAAAAAGCCTTCAAAAACGGCGACTTCATTTTTTGAATTATTTCGGACTTCAATCCAGGAAACGTCTTTATTTCCCAAACAAATTTTAGAATAGGGATTACGGATTTCAAAATCACCCGAATCGTTGCGAAAACCAATTCCGAAATATGTTTTACCCTGACGTTCGTAATGAATTTCGTGAACCATATGTTTTTGTTCAAGAACCTTTCTTGATTTCAAATAGCGGATTAAGGCAGGGTGGATAATTTCTTTTATCTCTAGAATTTTATAATCGTTCTTTAACCGGATCTCGCCTTTTTTTTTCTTATGAATCGGATTCTGGTAAGAAAAATCAGAGCTGGAAAGATATTTCAAGGCTTCCGATACAGAGCACTTTTTAATTTGCTGTACAATGGAAATCACATCATAGCTTTTTCCGGTACCAAAGTCAAATGCCTTATTCTTGATGAAATCAACAGAAAGGCTGGGTGTTTTTTCTTTCCGGTCCAGCGCAAAATAAAATGCAGACCTTTTATTTTCTTTTACTGGAAAGCGGCCGAACATTTCTAAAACCGTCCGAATGTCGATCTTTTGTTTTATTTCTTCACAGTTCATTTTTTTTCTTTTAGAGCAAATATTTTCTTAATTTCCTTTTAAATAAAAAAAGACTTTTAATTACTTTTTAATTTACTTTTAGTAATTTCTTGTATTTAGCTACTGTAAGCAATTGCAGTGGTTTTCCGGATGAGTACAATTCCGAAAGGAGAATGAGTGCAATTCCGAAAGAGAGATGAGTGCAATTCCGAAATCTGAGCTTTTTTCAAATGAGTACAAATCCGAATTGTATTTTTTCATTTTCATCTTTTTTGTACTATATCCACAAAATCTAATATTTATCCACAATTTTTTAATTTTTGTAAAATAGGGGATGAGTGCAATTCCGAAATCTCCGGAGAAAAGAACGCTGTTTTAATAATTCTTTAACTTCAGCGAGTACAAATCCGAAAAGGGGATGAGTGCAATTCCGAATTCATAAAATGACAGGATAGCCATTCGGCAGAAGTTCTCCCATTTTTGTTTCACGATACAATTCAATGATAATTTCCTGAATCTTTCTTAGAAAGTCAGTTCCCTGGAGCTGAGTAGAACTTATTCCGTTCAATCTGTTTTTTTTGATAAATGTCGCAAAAGCTTTTTCTATCAGCTCACGGGTTTGAGAAATTGTTCTGTACTGGTAAGAAAAACGCAGCATCTCTTCTTGTTTTAAGCCATACCTTTTTTTGAAATAATGAAGTCTTCTTGTGATTTTTTTATTTTGATCACCTACCGTACTGATCAGTTCTGATCCCTTTACAGAATCTGACGATATGTCAATGGTCCCTTTGATATAGAAAGGCTGGATGAAAATAGAATCGCCTTTATAATGATAGTTGAATGACAGATTATTATACCTGTTAAGGTTTTCTCTGGCAGGTTTCAAAAATTTAAAGCAAAAATCGTTAGCATTCTTATACTTTAATCCGAACTTTTTATTGAAGGTCGACAGTTTTAAAACTGTTCCATTTTCGTTAATTTTAGAAAGCCAAATTGCAAAGATTATATGCTTGTTATTCCTGATATTATATACCAAATTGTAAAGAATATAGTTATATTCTGGAATAATCATCAGCTTTTTTAACCAATAGCTGCTTATGAGAAAACTTGTATATCCGCGCTTGTCATAACTCGGATTAGAAATAAGTCCTCCGAATGTTTTAATCTCTTTCCCTTTTGAGTTTACAGATTTATACCAGCTCATTTTGAATCGGGCAAGAAACTCATAGGCGTCCACCACCTGTTTTGTTGAGCCACTGGGGGAAATTTTACTGTTCCTGATTTTCATTGCCGCAAAAATATTATGATCGGTTTCGAATTCTTCATCAAAAAGGGAAAGCTGTTTGGGCCTGTCTTCTGGTCGAAACTGCTCATTGCTGATAATCGAAATAATATTAAAGATCACCCGCAAGGCATTGATCGGTATGTCAGCAGCCTCTTGATCTTCAAAAATAAAATCGTCTACGAAATGATTTCCAAGGCGTATCCTGTCTGGATTTTTTTCGGGCTTTGCCTCAAATTTTTTACGTATAAGCTTCAGGTCTTTTTCCGGAATAGCCATAATAATCTTTCAGAATCGTTTTTTATGATGTTTTTGGACGTTTAATTTTAGAAATATACTCCATAGATAGAGGACTGGTATTAGTCACTTGTGTCTTCATATACGGTAAAGTACTTTTCAGAGAAGAACGCCAGTTGGTAATTGGCCTGCCAGCTGCATTTTTCCAATCGTTTTCTAACCACAAAAGGTATTTATTCCTGATCTCGGAATCCAGGGTAACATCGTAAGCTTTGAGTGTTCGCGCATATTGAATAAATTCCTCCCAGGAAGGATAACTTCCGGAATTGAAACATACCGACGGCTCTTCGACGTTTTGTACGGCAATGTCACCGATGTCGTTATCTGATAACCTAATCACTTTATGATCAACCATCGCCTCAATGGGTTTACTGTTGCTAGTGGTGTTTTGAATAGTCGCACTTTCTGACACAGGTATGGCATAATCCAGCAATAATCTGTAAGAACAGGGATGCCCTCTTTTATTTTCAAATTGTAGAAGCCCCAAAGCCCGCAGCTTGTCCTTAGTCGGCTTGACCGTTTTGCGGGTAAGGGACAATGCGTCGGCGATCGTCGAGTCCGTGATGCTAACCTCGTATCCTCCGTTATCGTTTGCCAATTTCAAAAGATACAGATACATTGCAACAGCCGTAGTATTAAGCCGTGCTTTTTGGTTAAAAGACCAAAACTTTTGTATAAGTTCCAGATAGTACACGTTACTTTCCACCGAAGAGTTCTATTGCTTTTTTCTTATCGATAATGATAATATTACCCCTTTGTATTATGGCTTCATCCAATATTCCGGAAGACTTTATTTCAGAAGCTTTTGAAATTGAACATCCAAGGATCTTTGCCAATCCCTTCAGTCCGTATTCATATGTAGTTTCAGAACAGAAATTTTTTATGATTTCCAGATATTCTTCAACAGTGAGCTTCCACAGCGGTGTTTGAGGATCTATGTTTTTCATTGATGGTGGGAATTTGAGTTAAGATAGTTTTTGGTTTTTTTTTTTTTCATTGTTAGTGTTTTGAATCCAGTTTCTAGCCGCGGCCTGCCAACTGGTCATAGACTTATTATTTGACAATTTCCATTGCCGTAGTTGGTAGTATGAATAAAATTTATTTGCTTCTGATGAAGAAAAATCCCTTTCACGAAAATATAATTCAACCATAAATAATTCAGGTATGGCGAAATGAAATTCCTTTTCTGAAGATTTATTTATCTGCAGGGATGCCTCTTCTCTGTCCTCAATAATTTCAATAAGGCTTCCTTTATACGGATCATAGCTTGGCAAATAATTGATCAGTCTGACAGAATCTAATTGCTTTATACATCTGTGATAAGTTGCGAGTGATTTTATTCTGCTTAACTTCATAACTTCTTCGCGATGAATTCGAAAGGGATTTTTAAAGTTGTGAACAGACCATAACTGAATAAGTGAAACGTACATACTGATGTGAGAAGGAAGCATTTGTGCATCGGATACTACATTGTCAAACAACCGGAAGATGTTTTTAGCTTGTTTCATTTTGCTGCTAATTATTAATGAATATTAATGGCTGGTAACCTGTTCGAGTAGTTTTTGAATGTCTTTGTAGCTGTAAAACAGAGAGCCCCCGATCTTGCTATATGTTAAAGTACCATTAATCCGTAGAGTTTGTAAGGTACCGGACGATATATTCAGTAATTTTCTTACCTCAGAGCTACGAAGCCATTGTTTTTGTATTGGAGTGCTATTTTCCAGCAGGTGTTTAATCTCTTCCAACAGTTCTTTTTTTAACTGCTTAAGATCTTCTTTGGTTACAATAGATATTTCCATAGTTCAAATTTTAATCACTTGACAAAATTTGCAAATCAGAAAAGAAATCTTTCGGTAGTTTTTCGTTACTACCGAAAGATTTCTTTGTAGCCAGTTGTAGGACAGGCTTTTGTTATAAGGGAAAATCGGAAATAGCTCTATAGGCTTAATAATTGATCTGCTTTAAGCTTTTGTTATGCTATTTTTCACAGTATGAGGAAAATTCTAAAGATTTTTCACCATTAAATATCCAGATCATTAAGAAAATGTTTCAAATTCTTGTCTAGTAAAGATATAAATTTAGTTCTTTCCCCTTTTCGTAACCGAATTTCACTTAAAGTCTTATGGTAATTACCTAAGTTAATGTTCAATGAACTCTCTGCCCACCTAAAGATTTCCGCAAGATCTGACTGACCGCCGTTAAAACACTTCGTTTGATAAAGCGCATATAGCAATTCAATCAAGGCAACTTTAGGAGCTGTCCATTCTAGTTTCCTGACTTGACTTATGGGTGATCTGTCGTTTTTATCTTTTGTACTCACCTTGTCCATTAGATATTGATCTAAGAGGTCATTTGCAATAATTTGTGCAACGATATGGTCGTGTGATGTGCAGAACTCCTTATCGTAATTATATAATTCTGGACTGAGTTTTAATTTAAAGTCAAATTTGAAACGTACGAAATACTTTTTATCAAGAAACGTTGATCTTCTTCGATAATAGCTGATAAATTCTTTTTGCTCATTATAAAAATATAATAAAGCAGCTCGTTCACTTTCGTAATATGACCTTAATGCCTGCGGATCGGCATATGGTTTTGAGGCTTCTATTGATAGAACTTTAGAGTAATAAATGTAGATTGCTACAAACTGTGGTTTGGTATTTTTAAAGAAATAGATTTCGTCGCTCCAGTCTGAAAAAGAGTATTGTTGTAACAATGTTTTCAAACTTGTAATAGATTTATCCGTCTCCATAAGAATTTCCTCAGCTCGAAAGATAATATCTAAGTCACTTCTGTTAATCTGGTCTATTGACGTCATTAAACTGTTCCATAATTGATCAATTCTTTTTCTAAAAACTTGTCGATTCATATGCATATTTTTTATTAACACGTAAAATTCGGACTAATAGTGACCAATTGAACTTTTTAGATGGCCTTTTACGGCCTATTTAGCAACTTCCATTATAGATGTAGGTATTAGTTAATTGAATATTTACTTAAGATGATCTTTGTTTTAAAAGATGATGATAATCAGTATGTTGTGTTGGGTGGTGTAATGGATGATTTATAAATTGTACCCGGTACAATTTATAAATCGTACCACCTGGCATTATTAAGAAAAGCATTGCTTCTCTAAATTCGTGATCCCGATTCTCGATATCGTGTTAGTCGAATTAAAAAACAATAACTAAAATTTGAAAGTTTCTTTAGCAACAGGTAAAAAATGTACTGTAAGTGGTGAATGGGAGGTTGATGGAACCATTAGTACCGTGATCTATATATCGAAAGGAGAAATAATGCCAGCTTACTGCGGTAAATACGTGCAATGGGTATTAATTAGAAGTGGATAAAAGCTCAGAGCTGGAGTCGAAAGCAGGTGTAGGAAATAAAAATGAAAGTATTTACACACCATCACCTAATTCCTTATTTCTTTTTCTTATGAATTCAATTGGTGATAGCCCGTTTCTGTTGTAGAAGGCCTTTGAAAATTTTGATTTGTTGGTGAATCCTGCTTCAGCACTTAACGCATTAGTAGAATATTTACGCCATAATTTATCTTCATACAATTTTTGCGTTATATAGCTTATTCTAAGCTGATTTAAATAGGTGTTAAAATTGCAACCTTTGTAGTCATTTATAATTTCAGATAGATAGGTTGTATTTGTTTTTAATTTTATTGAAAGTTTATTAAGTGTCATACTTTTTTCAAGAAAGAAATTCTCTCGTTCAAGCGCTGTTAGCTTAGATAAAAGTTCATTGGCTTTTTCTTCATTTAGTTTTGAGTTTTTTAACTTAAAATCTACTTTTTCAGCTGGCTTTTGCTCAGCATCGGATTTCATTTTTGCCAACAGTTCGTTATATTTTTCTTGGATTCTTTTTTCATTTTGCCATCTGAAAAACAATATAAGGAAAAGAACGAGCAGGAAGAAAAATAATACAAATGCTATACTATATCCGTTGGTACTAGAAATTTCCAATCTTCTTTTTGCTTGCAGCAGATCTTTAGTATCGTATTCTTTATGGATTTTTTCAGACAGATATTTGAAGTCAGTCGAAAGAATGTGGTCTACTTTAAGTAACTGTTTAGTATAGTAGAGCTCCTTTTTATCATTATTTGTATTTTTAGAAAAATTGATCAATATCTCATAACTTTCTCTTACTTCAGGTAAGATGAACTCATGTTTTTTAAAGATGGAATCAACTTTTTTAAAATATTGTATAGCTTCATTGAGTTTGTTTTTATGCAGAAGACTTTTTCCTTTATAGAAATAGACAGCGGAAATGTTAGTGAAATCATTTTTCTTTTCTACACCTGCGAGGGCATTATTAAAGTTTGAAATTGCTCTATTGTAGTTTTTGTTTTTAAAGTCAATGATTCCCTGTAACTTATAAAAGTAACTTCTTTCAATGTAAAAATCTATGTCGCCAGCAGTCTTTTTTAAGCCCTCGTTAATTAATAAACGAGCTTCTTCCAAACGGTTCAGCTCTACAAGGCATGAAGCATTTTGTTGAAGGCTGTTTAAAAAACCTTTCTTATTGTTATAAGATAGATTGGGAAGATTAGCGATTGCTTTTTCTGCACCATAATGTGCCCGGCATTTTTCAAATACTTTTACTGCTTCTTCATAGTGGCCGAGGTAACTTTTAACAACGCCAATGTGATATAGATTTTTATAATAAAGATACTCGTCGTTAGTATGTTCTAAGTAGTTCCAAGCTTTTAGATATTCGTTCAGAGCAAATTTGAATTTTTTTAAATTAAAATAGTAAATAGTACCCTTAGTTAGATAGGAGCTTCCAATTAAATCCTTGCTTCTTGTTCTACTAGCAGCCCAGATCATACTGTCAGCATATTGTAATTTCTTGTCAGGCGAAAAGCTTGTAGCATCTTTGTAAGCCTGTGCTAATTCGGTATAGTTTTTCTCTTCCTTTGCTTTTTTTATGTATTGGTTTATAAAGGTAAATGCTCGCACGTCATTTTCTTCATAATTATCGTACTGAATCCTGTAATCAGAAAAATCCTGACCACATAATATTTTACAGGTAAAAGTTAATAAAAATAAAATTTTTTTCAAATTATCTACGATGTTTAGAATTCTAATATAAGAAATTAGATATGTAATTGAAATGTTTTAATAAATGCATTAGAATTCATTTACCAGTTTCATCCCAACTTTTTACTGAGTTCAAGGTTAATTAATAGTTTCTTATAATTTGAGTATAAATTTAAACAAGTGTTTGCTTAATTGCAAGAATATCGACTGTAAAAATGTATTTTTTACAATAAAAAAGATAATATCCGCTATCTGACTATTTGCGTCATCTAATATTGACATTTTCTCGTCCTGCATTTAATGCTAAATCGTTAAATCTTCTAATTTTTTCCTTTCAATTTTTGAGATTATTGCCCACGAGAGTTCTCGTTGTTCATGTTCTCTTTTTGAGAGAAATATAATTTACAAGTGAAAATTAAGTGCAGGCTAAAATAATGTTTAAAAGCGTTGTAAATTGTTGATTTTTAGTATTTTGTAAAATGATAAGGGGGGGTACGATTTATAAATTGTACCCGGTACAATTTATAAATTGGGTCCATGCTCGCTTTCTCGATGATGCGTGCTTCTCTAAATTCGTTGGCAGAATTCTAAAAAAAAACCGGCCGGGATTATTCACTATTTAATCCTAGATCATGAAACAACTTTTAACAATTATTTTGACAGGAGCTACCTTATTAGCATTAAATTCTTGTCGGGAAAATGAAACATTAACAGAAAACAATGAAGCTGCATTTGAACAAAATTCTTTACTGAAGAAGGGTGACAGTGTGACGGCGCGCGAATTTAAGGAAAAAGACCCGCCAAAAGATCGCGACAATTGG
>NZ_JBBCQL010000201.1:0-8437 GCF_037149975.1 Chryseobacterium sp. VD8
TTTCAGAATTAAATTCCGAAACCACAGGCTGGGAAACTTATCTCGAAATTCCGGAAAACAGAGAAACTCATTATGATATCATTTACAGAAATGTAAAGCTGAATACAGACCATGAATGTATTTTAGACGTAGCGGTTCAATACCGTGAAATAAAAGAAGAAGGAAAAGATGAAATCTCTTTTATTCCTTTTGTCATGGAAGTGGGAGATGTGAAGAAGAAAAAAGGCTGGCTCGAAATCGACTGTACCGGAAAGAAATTTGTCTCAGAAACAAAATATCCAAAACTGGATGCAGAAGTGAATTTTACAATAGAAGACTGAAAATAAAAAAAGCGGAACATTGATTCCGCTTTTGTTTTATATTAACTGTGTCGTTTTGATGAAAGAAGAATCTGGAAATTTACAGATCCCTTATTTCATTGAGAACAACAAAATTAGTTTACCACTTTAATTCCGTTGGCTACAAATCTGATTTCCTCTTTTGGAGCTTTGATCGCATCGATTTCAGATTGAGGCTTTTTAGCATCTTCCGCATAATGTTTCTGCTCGTCTACAGAAGTAATTTTTCTTTCTGCAGTTCCGTCCATAACAACAGTTTTACCTTTTAAAGCAGTAGGAACAAAGAATGCATAATCCTTCATTTTTACAAAAAACTGAGAGTTATCTTCTGTCTGGATCGTTAACCAACATCCTTTTTTATCGCAAACGTCTGTTACTTTCCCTTTTACGGCAACGTTTTCTACTTTTTTATCTTTTTTAAGCTTTTTGCTCAGCTTATCTACAGAAATTGCTTTAGATTCTACATTTGAAGCAACTCCGCCACCGTAAACATCACCTACAAGAGCATTCCCTGCAGGAGGTCCGAATTTTTTTGTTTCCTGTGCAAAAGCTAAAGACGAAGCACTCACGGCTACAGCAAATAATATCGCTTTGAATTTCATTTGAATTATTTTTCTCAAAAGTAATAATAAAATTCTAAACGGCAAACATTAAAAATTTGATAAAAAACAGGTTTAATCTTTCGGAATTTGAATGCATTTTCTCGGGCTAACTTTATTTTTTTATTTTAACGCTAAGTTCGCAAAGATAATAGGATTAGCTTTGAAGAAATTCCTTTCGTGATGGTGCTTAACCTGTCGAAGCAACTTTACGAAATAAAAATAATCAATGTTGTTTTTAATAAAACCTTGTGAGCATTGCGTTAAATCATTGCAATCAAAAATTATTTAACGCAGAGTTCGCAAAGATAAACTGGATTAGCTTTGAAAAAATTCCGTTCGCAAAGGCGTTTCACTCAGCAAGTGATAGCAGAATTTTATTTTGAAAATAATATTGAAGTGCCTTGATTTTATAAACTATCAGCACGCAAAAAATTGAAAAACTCTTTTATGCATTTTTATCATTCGCTGAGTGAATAGTTTATGCTGAGCCTGTCGAAGTACCCTTGCGAACGAAAAATAATCATTGTTATTTTTAATAAAAACCTTGTGGTCATTGCGTTAAATATCAATTTATAGAAAAATCCGGCGAATATTAAATAAAACAGAAAATAATCCTATAATTATTTATATTTGGAATCTACAATCAATTATGCAGAAAAAACTAAAACTTTGGGATGCCATTATGCTGGTAATGGGATCCATGATCGGAAGCGGAATTTTTATTGTTGCCGCAGATATGATGCGGAACCTTGGCTCAGGATTCTGGGTAATCGTGGTTTGGATTATTACGGGAGTGATGACCGTTGCAGCAGCCATCAGTTACGGAGAACTTTCGGCGATGTTTCCAAAAGCAGGAGGACAATACACCTATCTCAAAGAAATTTTCGGAAGAAAAATGGGCTTTTTGTATGGATGGGGATTGTTTACGGTCATTCAGACCGGAACAATTGCTGCCGTGGCAATGGCTTTCGGGAAATTTACTGCTTATCTTGTTCCCGCTTTAAATGATGCAGCTCCGATTTTCCAGAGTGGCGAATTTAAAATTACATGGATCCAGATTTTGGCAATAGCAACCATCCTTTTATTAACCCAACTTAATACAAGAGGCGTCGAAAGTGGAAAATTATTACAGAATATCTTTACAGGCTCCAAAATCATAGCATTACTGGGACTTATTGCCACAGGATTTATTTTGGTGGATATTTCGCATTTAACGGATAACTTCAGCTTTGGATATGAGGCTTTCAGCAACCTTAAAAAAGACATTTCAGGAAATTTTCTGAAAGAAGGCTGGGAACCCATTGGCGGAATGACTTTACTGGGCGGAATTGCCGCCGCAATGGTAGGCTCCGTTTTCAGTTCGGTAGCGTGGGAAAGTGTAACGTTTGTATCAGGAGAAATTGAAAATCCGAAGAAGAATGTGGTAAAATCTATGATCTACGGAACAACTGCGGTCATGATTTTGTATATCGCCGTCAATTACGTTTACCTGAACGCTTTAGACAGAGATTCCATTGCCTTTGCGGAAAACGACAGGGTAGCGGTGGCTGCTTCACACTTCATTTTCGGAAATGCGGGAACGGCAATTATTGCAGTTTTGGTAATGATCTCAACTTTCGGATGCAATAACGGACTCATCTTAGCCGGAGCAAGAGTGTTTCAGACGATGGCAAAAGACGGAATGTTTTTCAGACAGGCAGAGCAGAACAACAAAAACAATGTACCCGCAAATGCGCTTTGGATGCAGGGAATCTGGGCTTCCATTTTATGTTTAAGCGGACAATACGGAAATTTGCTGGATATGATTTCTTTCGTGATCGTTTTATTTTACATGATTACCGTTTTCGGCGTTATTTACCTGAGAATAAAACAGCCCAATCTGGAAAGACCTTACAAAACATGGCTGTATCCGGTGACTCCGATTATTTATTTATTGATCGGGACAGGTTTCTGCATCTTATTGCTCATCTACAAACAGCAGTATACATGGCCCGGTTTTCTCATGGTTTTACTCGGACTTCCCGTGTATTACCTCATTAATATGAATAAAAAAACTGAAAAATAAATTGAAAAGCTGTTCGTCAATCTGGGCAGCTTTTATTTTTTGTTAATCCTAAAGTCAAAAAATTCCCCTCCAAAGGAGGGGTGTCAAAAATTTCAACGAAATTTTTGACGGGGTGGTTTTAAAATTCGAATAATTCAAAAAGTATTCAAACCAAAATAACTCCTCCTTTCCAATATATCCGTCTTGCCAAAAAGAAATAATCATATAAAGCAGTTCGCAAAGTCGGGCAGCTTTTTTTTTGGAGCTTTTTCCAGCTTTCCATTACAATCTTTTTTTCAAAAAGGATTTTCATTGCAATCTGGGCTAGGATTTTTCTGTATAATTTCAATTTTTGTCCACTACATCCATCAAAAACAGAAAAAATTAAATCAGAAGTCCCGAAAAATTCCCCTCCTCTGGAGGGGTGGCAAAAATTTTATTAAAATTTTTGACGGGGTGGTTTAGAAAAACCAAATCATTTAAAAAACATTCAAAACCACAGAACTTCTCCGTTGATTACAAACAACCCTGTTTTAAATCTCCGGAGTTCTCCGGAAGTCTCCTGCAGTTTGCAGAAAACCACAGAACTTCTCCGTTGATTACAAACAACCCTGTTTTAAATCTCCGGAGTTCTCCGGAAGTCTCCCACAATTTGCAGGAAACCACAGAACTTCTCCGTTGATTACAAACAACCCTGTTTTAAACCTCCGGAGTTCTCCGGAAGTCTCCCGCAGTTTGCAGGAAACCACAGAACTTCTCCGCTGATTGCAAACAACTCTGTTTTAAATCTCCGGAGTTTTCCGGAAGTATCTAGCAATTTATTTGAAACCATCGTACATAAATATTGTAGACAACTGATCCTTAAGTTTTAAGGCTTTAAAAATTCCCCTCCTTCGGAGGGGTGGCAAAAATTTTAACAAAATTTTTGACGGGGTGGTTTAAAATCAAAAATCTATTTGATCTTTTATTAATTCATGTAATTTCAAGTCCAAGCCTATTTAAAAAAGAAAAATTTAAACAACAATCAATAGTATTATCTCCTTTTTTTCCTTAAAAATGATTAATTTGGTAGTATCTTTCAAAGAATTGAGTTAGATGAAGTAAAAAATTAAGAAGGAGAAATCATGGACACACCAAATTACAGAATGCCTTTTGTTCCGTCGACTTTAATGACGGAAGGAGGAAGCATAGAAACCTGCGACATGGGAGAAAGCATCGCGCACAATATTATGCTGCTCATCACCACCAAAAAAGGCGAAAACCGATACGATGAAAATTACGGAAACGACGTCTGGAATCTTGAATTCGATAACGGAATTACAAGCGCAGTCTGGGAAGCCGTTTTCATCAAAAGCCTCAAAAGACAGATTCAGGAATACGAACCCAGAATCGTTCAGCCGCAAATCGATGCACACATCCAGATCGTAGAACACAGCTACGACACAAAAGAACATACCGAAATCAAAAAAAAGGTAAAAATCGCCATCAATGCCAAAATGGAGCATTCCGGAGAACGTTTCAGCTTTTCTACAGAGCTTTTCCTGAGTCCGATGTCGATTGATTAAATTCTATAACCACCACCAAATCCTATGAACTTAGAACAGAATATTTATTCCAAAGAATCCGTAAAAGCGAGAATGCTTCAGAATGCCACAAAAGTCTGGGGATTGAAAAGCCCGCAGTCTCTTGATCCCTTTGTTAAATTATTAATTGACGCATTCAGCACGGAAGTTTTCAAAGCGAATAACGAAATACAGACCGTTAACGCCAGAATTTTAGAAAAACTGGCAAAATTATTAACGCCTTCTATTTATACACATCCCATTCCGTCTCATGCAATTGCCTTCACGCAACCTTATGAATCGTCGGAAATTTTACTGGAGCATACCGAGTTTTTCTTTAAAAAACAGATGACTTCCACCATAAAATCAGAATCGGACAAACAGATCAATATTCCTTTTACGCCAATCGGAAATATCAGAATCAACAAAATACAGACCGCCATCATGTTTGTAGGAAATACCTGCTACGGAATCGATGACCGGCTGAATAAAATTCCCATTGCAAGATTTCAGGGAAGACCGGAAGATTACCGTAAAGTGACCATCGGAATTGATGTTTCAAAATACTCAAACGAAACTTTTCCTAAAAATGTAAGCATTTACTGTTCAAATCCTGCTTTCGAACATCTTGATTTTACCTATAAATTATTGCCTTACATTACGGTTTCGTCCAACGGAAATCCGTTATTTGTAAAAGAAGGTTTAACTTATTATAAAAACAATCCGGCAGAAGGATATGAACAGATGTTCCGCGAACAGTCTATTCAGAATAAAATTATTGAAGACATCAAAAGTGTGTATCATCATAAATTCATTGAGATTTCCGGACTTTCAACCTCATTATTTTCAGAACCGGGACAGCTTCCCGAAAATCTCAGCTATGTAGATTATAAAGAAGAAATTACAAAATACATCGACGGAAAACGTTATCTGTGGCTTACTTTCGAATTTCCGCCGCAATTTTCTGCTGAAATTCTGGATAATTTTTCCTTTGTTTTGAATGCTTTCCCGATCTACAACCGCGGCTGGAAAAAAACGGAATATAGCTTAGACATCATGGGAAACAATATTCCTCTCGTAACGGATGAAGGCGAACATTTTCTTTATGTAGATGAGGTTCAGGACGGTGACGGAAGAAAATATACCGAAATTCCTTTCACCCCGAATGATGATCTCCGAAAAGGTTTATACACCGTAAGAAAGGGCGGAATGGAGCGTTTTACGAACAGAAATGCCGTTGATATGATCGCAAATGTTCTGGAACTCACTAGAGACGAAATTGCAGCCTTCTCTTTACTGAACCGTGATAATGTGAAAGGCGTTCTCAGTGAAATGTCCGACAAAATGAAATCCATGGTCCAGAAAGTAAACAATGCCAAACGAAGCATTAAACAGGAGCTGAACTATGTGATTATGGAACCGGTTGATAAAACAGATCACACCTATGCTTCATTCTGGATCACGCATTCTACATTAGCCAATCATATGCGTCCCGGAACGGAACTTTCCAATCAGTTGAAATCACAGACGCTAGTTCTTTTAACGGAAACGATCGGCGGAGCGGAAGAGCAGAAGGGAACCGACAGTATTCAGGCTTATAAATATGCTTTAACCACAAGAGATAAAATCATTTCTCTGGAAGATGTGAAAAACTATTGCCGAATGGTTCTTAAAGACGAGCTGAAAGAGGTAAAGGTAACCCGCGGAACCATGATCAGCAATAAACCGAAAGAAGGTTTTATCCGAACGGTTGAGGTAGAAATTATTCCGCAGAATTATTCTTTCTACGGAAGAGCTTACTGGGAAAATATGGCGAATGTTTTAAGAAACCAGATTATTTCCAAAGCCATCGACGGAATTGAATATCTGGTAAAAGTAACGAATGAAGATTCGGATTTTTAGTGATTGTTTAGGATATTCTCAATAAAAATGGATGAATTCTCAGACGATCTTAGGATGACTTAGCGAAATCTTCAGCATATTTATTTGAAGGAATATAAAAGCAGTTAGTATTAGAATCCTGTCATCCTGAGCTTGTCGAAGGATCTTTAGCTAAGTAATAAAAGTTTCGGGCAAACCAAAGGTTTGCCCGAAACTCATTAAAAAAAACTACTATTTAAAATAACTGATCCATAAGAATCACTTCTCTGTTTTCCAGTAAAGGAACAATCTGTTCAGCCACAACTTTCTGGTAATGCTCAGAATTTTTATGGAATTCCACTGCATCGGCATTTTTATACCCTTCAAACAATACCAAGGTATGATCGTCAGATTGGCTTTGATGTACTTTATAGAAAAGATTTCCTTCTTCCTGCGAACTTTTTTCCGCAGCCTGTTTCAGCAAATCCAAAACGACACTCAGTTTTCCTTCTTTTACCTGCCATTTAGCAAACACATATACCGCTTTTTGATCCATTTTCTTATATTTTTTTAATTATTTATTTGAATCCCTGTATTTCTAAAATAAGTAGAACGCTGTTGTTGATCTTATTTTCAAATCATTACTATTATTTTTGTCTTTCTTTGCGATTCAATTATCGCGAAATTATGTTAAGAGCCAGCCTGAATATTAAGTCTGTTTAACTTTTATTTAACCGCAAAAGCTACAAAAGATGAACTAAACTATTATTTAAAGTTGATCATTATCAATGAAAAAGATCACCATAGTTTTTAAAAATCTTTGATTTTTATTCTTTTGAGCGCTTTAATTATTCTGAAACTTAGCTTTATGATTATCTTTTGAGCCTTTTGTGGTTAATTCTGAAATTAGTTTAAACTTTTTAATAAAGATATTCTTGTTGGAAGACGCAAGATTTTTATTAATCTCAAATCTTTAAGGCGCAGGAAAATCAAAGATTTTCAATAAGGATTGATGCTTAATTTTATCTTCGATAAAATCTTTGCGCCTTAAGACAAGAGCGTATTTAATGAATATTTTGCGCCTTTGCGATATTTATAACGATTAAGTTTTTTAAGCTAATAAGCTTAATTTCTTAATGGTAAAAATGCACAACAGATTGCTTAAGCTTTTTTCGCTTCCAAAAGAGCCACTATTTTTTCTCCTACACCTTTTGCAGAAGCCGGATTTTGTCCGGTCACGATATTTCCGTCGGCAATGCTGTTTGCAGACCACGGTTCTGCTGCATGGAAAATCGCACCCTGCTCCGTTAAGGCAGTCTGAAGATCAAAAGCAACATCCGCTTTTGCATAATTCTCTTCTTCCGCAGTGGTAAATGCAGCAATATTCTTACCATTCACCAGATAACTTCCGTCGCTCAATTTTACATTCAGAAGCGAAACGGGACCATGACAAACCGCTGCTACAACACGGTTGCTTTCATAAAAATCGGCAAGTACCTTTTTAAGTTCCGGCGCTTCCGCCATATCGACCATCGGAGCCAGACCTCCCGGAACAAACACGGCATCGTAACCGGAAGTGTTTACCTCAGAAAGTTTTTTTGCACTGTGCATATCTTCCCAGCCTTTTCCCGTTAAAAATTTTAAGTTCTCCGGATCATCTGCTAAATTTAATCCGTCCAGAAACGGAGATTCGCCGGTTAAACTGGCAAAATCGATCTGGTAACCTGCATTTTCAAATTCTGCATAAGGATGCGCTACTTCAGGCAGGAAAGTTCCTGTTCTTTTATTGTTCGGACCGATAGAATTGGCGTTGGATACAACGATTAATACTTTTGGATTCATGACATTCAATTTTGTTTGTTAAAAATATTTTGTTTGATCTTTCTGAAATTGTTTGAATTTCTACAGCAAATGTATGCCGATCCAATGCTTCCTTCGAAGGACTGAAGTCACAAAAAAAGTGTGATCCAAATCACACTTCTGCATTTTACTCTATTGGATTTTGGATTTTATTGGGAGCTTTTTCCCGCT
>NZ_JBBCQL010000202.1:0-8434 GCF_037149975.1 Chryseobacterium sp. VD8
AGAAGTGAAGTTCCTCAATAAAAGCTACAAAACCACTGCAGATCAAAACGGAAACTGGAAAATTCTACTTCCAGAACAAAAAGCAGGCGGTCCGTACACCATGACTATCAACGAAATCACTTTAAAAGATATTTTGATTGGCGATGTATGGCTCGCTTCCGGACAGTCTAATATGGAACTGCCCATGCGCAGACTGACGCCGTTGTATTCAAACGAAATCAAAAATGCCAACAATCAGAACATCCGTTTTTTTACGGTTCCTCAAAAATATAACTTCAAATCACCTCAGACTGAATTGGACGGAGGGAAATGGGAAGCGACAAATCCTCAAACCATTCTGAATTTTTCTGGGGTTGCATATTTTTTTGCTAAAGATGTAAGTGAGAAAAATAAAGTTCCGGTAGGAATTATTCATGCCAGTTTGGGAGGTTCTCCGATTCAGGCTTGGATGGATGAAAATTCTCTTAAGAAATATCCTGAATATTTGGATGAGGCTAAAAAATGGCAGAATGATGAGTTGATAAAATCAACAGAATCTTCGGAACAGGCATTAAGCAAATCCTGGTATACAGAACTAGATCAGAGCGATTTAGGGTTAAACCAACATTGGGAAAAATTTGATCTGAATGATTCTGACTGGAAAACCATGAAAATTCCTGGCTCCTGGGAAGATACTGAAGGCTCTTTTGACGGTTCGGTCTGGTTCAGAAAAGAAATTATTTTAACGAAAAATCAGGCAGGAAAAGCCGCTTTTTTAAACCTTGGAAGAATTAAAGATGCCGATGTAACGTACATTAACGGAACAAAAGTCGGAAACGTAACTTATGAATATCCTCCGCGTTGGTACGATGTTCCGGCAGGAATTCTGAAGGAAGGTAAAAATTTAATTGCCGTAAGAGTTTCCAACGGAAGCGGAAAAGGGCAGTTCATCGCAGATAAACCCTATTACCTTGAAATCGACGGACAGAAAATCGATTTAAAATCAGAATGGAAATATAAAATCGGAGCAAAAATGGCAAAAATGGCACCCGGAACAACGTTTATCCGCTGGAAGCCGACAGGATTGTACAATACGATGATCAATCCTTTAGTAAATTATAATATCACAGGAGCAATCTGGTACCAAGGCGAAAGTAACACCGGAAAACCGAAAGAGTACGGCGATTTATTAACTACGATGATTACAGACTGGAGAAATAAATTCAATAACAAAGAAATGCCTTTCATCACCGTTCAATTGGCTAATTTCATGGAATCAAAAGCACAGCCTATCGAAAGCAACTGGGCGGAGCTAAGAGACCAGCAGCGTAAAGTTTCATTACAGGTTCCAAATGCCGGACTTGCCGTAATCATTGATATAGGCGAGTGGAATGACATCCATCCGCTGAACAAAAAAACAGTAGGAGACAGGCTTGCGTTGCAGGCAATGAAATTGGCTTACGGAAAAAACATCGTTGCAGACGGACCGGTTTATCAGTCTATGAAAACCGATGGAAATAAAATTATACTTTCTTTTAAAAACGGAACCGATAATTTTGCTCCCGTTGCTGAATTAAAAGGGTTTGCCATCAAAAATCCCGATGGAAACTGGTCTTGGGCAAAAGCAAAAATCCAAGGCAAAACAATTACAGTTTGGAATGATTCGGTCACAAATCCTGTTGCTGTCCGTTACGATTGGGCAGATAATCCCGATGGAAACCTCAAAAACAAAACCGGACTTTCTGCATCGCCCTTCACTACGGAATAATCTTTAAGCCTTTGCTGAGTTTACGCCTTTGCGAACCTTAAAAACGATTAGTAGTCAAAAAATCTTTGCGGACTTTGCGTTTAAAAATTAATTATAAAAATATCAACAATCATATGAATAACTCATCTCAAAAAATATCTGTCGTTGAAAAAATCGGCTACAGTTTGGGAGATTTAGCCGCCAATCTGGTTTTCCAGACTTTGGTTACGTATTTAGCTTACTTTTACACCGATATCTACGGATTAAAACCGGAGGACGCCTCCATCATCACTTTGATTGTCGGACTGATTGCAGGTTTCGGATTCAATCCGATGGTTGGTGCTTTGGCAGACAGAACACGAACCAAATGGGGGAAATTCCGTCCGTGGATTTTATTTTCTGCCGTTCCGTTGGGCGCAGCCGCACTTTTTGCATTCAGCACTCCCGATTTTTCTTATCAGGGAAAAATGATCTATGCAGCGGCAACATATACGATTTTATTGTTGTTATATGCTGCTAATAATTTGCCTTATGCTGCGTTAAGTGGCGTGATTACAGGCGATATGAAAGAAAGAAACAGTATTTCATCATACCGTTTCGTAGCAGTGATGTTTGCTCAGTTTTTTGTACAGGTATTTATGTTGCCGATCATTTTATCAGCAGGAAACGGCGATAAAGCAGTCGGAATTGAGATCGTAATGACGTGGTTGGCAATCATTGGAACCATTATGTTGCTCATTACATTTTTCACCACCAAAGAAAGAGTGATTCCAAAACCGGAACAGGAGTCCACTTTGGGAGCCGATTTGAAAGATTTAAAGAAAAACAAACCATGGATTATCATGTTGATTGTTACAGCATTGATTTTCATTACTCTGGCAATGAAAGGAGGTTCCTATGTCTATTATTTCAACAATTATGTAGATGAAACTTCTTTGAAAAATTTCATATCACCGATTACCGCATTTTTCAGTTCCATCGGGATGAATTTCTTCGGAGAAGATCCTCGTTCAGCAGGTTTCGGGCTCTTTAATGCAGGCGGAATTATCATGATGATCATCGGAATTACCTTTTCAAAAAGATTTGCCGATAAATATGGAAAAAGGGACGCGTTCATTGCATCACTGTTCATTTCCACTCTGTTTATCGTTGCATTTATATTTTATCCGCCGAAATCGGTAGCATTGATGTTCCTTTCACAGATTCTTCACGGCTTTTTCTACGGAATCAGCACACCTCTGCTTTGGGCAATGATTGCCGATGTTGCCGACTATTCCGAGTGGAAAAACAACAGACGCGCCACAGCCATTATTTTTTCCGCCATGATGGTGGGGTTAAAAGTGGGATTAAGCATCGGAAGTTCACTGGTTTCCTCTATTATCGGACATTACGGCTACATTTCTTCGGAAGGTACGGAAAAGGTGATCCAGCCGGAATCCGTAGCGAATGGAGCTCAGATGCTGGTCAGTATTTTTCCGGCCATTCCGTTCTTTGCGGCGTGTGGATTACTAATGTTCTACGAAATCAACAAAAAAATGGAAACCCAAATCGAGCAGGATCTGAAAGAGAGAAGGAAAAAAGAAGATTAATATAGGTTTAATGATTTGGGCAGCTTAATCCGTCTTCTACTCCCGCTTTTTTGTTCCGCTTTGCTTCACAAAAAGAGCTCCGTTCAAGCCGGGCTGCGAGAGATTCGCTGTTAAAAACATTGTCAAGGTTAGAAAAACAATGTTTATCTGAACTTTTTATATTCCTTAGCTGAGTTTAACGCCTTTGCGAACCTTAAAAAAGTATAGTAGTCAAAAAAATCTTTGCGCTCTTTGCGTTTAAAATTTTAAAAAATTAAAAATGAAAAAAATAGCCGCATTACTGGGAATTTTAACCCTGACCGTTTCCTGCAAAACCGCAAGTTCGGCATCATCAAAAGATTCCCTGAAAAATGCTTTCAAAAATAAATTCTACGTCGGAACAGCAATGAGCCTTCCTCAAATTAACGGTACCGATGTAAAATCTGATGAAATTATCAAAAAACAATTCAGTTCCATCGTTGCAGAAAACTGTATGAAATCCATGTTTATACAACCGCAGGAAGGGCAGTTTTTCTTTGGTGATGCAGATAAATTCGTAGAATTCGGAGAGAAAAATAAAATGTTCATCATTGGTCATACCTTGATCTGGCATTCACAACTGCCAAAATGGTTTTTCGTGGACAAGAACGGAAAAGATGTTTCGCCCGAAGTTTTGAAACAGAGAATGAAAAGCCATATTTCAACTTTGGTCGGTAGATACAAAGGTCGTGTAAAAGGCTGGGATGTCGTGAATGAAGCGATTATGGAAGACGGAACGTACCGCAAAAGTAAATTTTACGAAATTCTGGGGGAAGAATTCATTCCGTTAGCTTTTCAGTATGCACAGGAAGCAGATCCAAATGCCGAATTATACTACAACGATTACAACGAGTGGTTTCCTGAAAAAGTAAAAACCGTTACCAAAATCGTCAAAGATTTGAAATCCAGAGGTATCAGAATTGACGGCGTAGGAATGCAGACTCACGTAGGACTTGACACTCCAAAACTGGAAGAATACGAAAAAGCAATCACTGATTATGCAGCAGCAGGAGTAAAAGTAAATGTTACCGAAATGGAAATCAGCTCACTGCCTTCTCCTTGGGGAACTTCTGCCAACGTTTCCGATAAGGTGGAATATGAAGCAAAAATGAATCCTTACACCAAAGGATTACCGGAAAATGTGACGAAAGAATGGGAAGACCGTTATCTGGATTTCTTCAGACTATTTATCAAACATCAGGATAAAATCAGAAGAGTCACTTTGTGGGGCGTTACCGACAATCAATCCTGGAAAAATGATTTCCCGGTAAAAGGCAGAACCGATTATCCGCTGCCATTCGACAGAAATTATCAGGCAAAACCTGTCGTTGAGAAAATCATTGGGTTAACAAAAGAAAAATAATTATAGAGCCATTAAACCTTATAGGTTTGAATAAAAATCTATCATTCTATGAATCTATTATCTAAATATCTAAATAAAAAATGAACAAAGCAAAATACCTTTTCCCTAAAGATTATATGGCAGATCCTTCCGTACACGTTTTTGAAGGCAAATTATACATTTATCCCTCTCATGACGGCGAAAGCGGGATCGAAGAAAACGACAATGGCGACCATTTCGATATGAATGATTACCATGTTTTTTCCCTTGATGATGTGGAAAATAGCGAAGTTACAGATCATGGTGTTGTTCTTTCGGTACAAGATATTCCCTGGGCAGGAAGACAGTTGTGGGATTGCGATGTGGCTTTTAAAGACGGTAAATATTATATGTATTTTCCTCTAAAGGATAAAAATGATATTTTCAGAATCGGCGTTGCGGTAAGCAATAAACCTTACGGACCATTCGTTCCGGAAAAACATCCGATGATGGGAAGTTACAGCATAGATCCCTGTCTTTTTGAGGATGAAGGAAAACATTATATGTATTTTGGCGGAATCTGGGGCGGACAATTACAGCGTTACAGAAACAATAAAGCACTGGAATCTGCCATTCTTCCTGACGAAGATGAACCTGCCATTTCATCAAAAGTAGTAATGCTCAGCGATGATATGCTTGAGTTCGGTGAAGAGCCAAAAGATGTTGTGATTCTTGACGAAAACGGAAACCTATTGCTTCACGGTGATAAACATCGTTTTTTCGAAGCATCATGGATGCATAAATATAACGGTAAATATTATTTTTCGTATTCCACAGGAGATACGCACTTGATTTGCTATGCAGTAGGTGATAATCCTTACGGTCCGTTCACTTTTCAGGGTGAAATTTTAACTCCGGTCGTAGGTTGGACAACCCATCACAGCATTGTAGAATTTAAAAATAAATGGTATCTGTTCTTCCATGATTCTGTTCCGAGTGGCGGAAGAACATGGCTGAGAAGCATGAAATTCGTTGAATTGGAATACGATGAAAATGGAAAAATAAAAACTATTGAAGGACTGGAAGCCCAGCAGTAACTTCTAAAACTTTGACAAAGTTTGTTTCTTAAAGAACTCGAAGAGTTCAACAAAAGTAGCCATAGGTGAAACCTATGGAATATTTCAACAGCCGTAGTTAAAACCTATGAAATTTAAAGCAAAAATTTAAAATAATGCAACATTTCCGACACTATATATTACTGTTTCTCATCATTCCATTCATGGCTTTGGCTGAAGACGGGAGTCAGTTGTGGCTAAGATATCCGGTAAATCCCAAGTCAAGAAATATTGTGAATTCAAACAGTAAAAGTCCTACTATTGAAATCGCTAAAAAGGAGCTCAATCAACATTGGAGCGGACAAGCTGTTGATTTAAAGATCGACAAATTTCCGGAAAATTTTAAAGACGGTTACAGAATAGTTTCTACTCCAAAAAAAATCAGCATTCTTGCAAAAACAGATTTAGGATTACTGTACGGAAGCTATCATCTTTTAAATTTGCAGCAGCAAAAAACTAATTTCTCTAATTTGAAATTAGAAGAAAAACCTTCCTACGACATAAGAATTCTCAATCACTGGGACAACTTGGACGGAACTATTGAACGCGGTTATGCCGGTCATTCACTTTGGAAATGGGAAGATTTACCAGGTAAGATTTCCCCGCGATATGAAGAATATGCAAGAGCCAATGCGTCCATCGGGATCAATGCAACGGTTTTGAACAACGTCAATGCTTCACCAAATATGCTTCGTGAAGATTATTTGAAGAAAGTTAAGATTTTGGCTGATATCTTCAGACCGTACGGAATTAAAGTGTATTTGTCTGTTAATTTTTCTTCACCGAAAGTTTTGGGAGGACTGCAGAATTCCGATCCGCTGAATCAGGAGGTACAGAAATGGTGGAAAGATAAAGCCGCAGAAATTTACAAACTGATTCCTGATTTCGGAGGATTTTTGGTGAAAGCTAATTCCGAAGGGCAGCCTGGACCGCAGGATTACGGAAGAACCCACGCAGACGGAGCGAATATGATGGCGGATGTTCTGAAGCCTTACGGCGGAATCGTCATGTGGAGAGCATTTGTGTACAGCCCGAGCAAAGAAGATCGCGCAAAACAGGCGCATCTGGAATTTGTTCCGTTAGATGGAAAATTCAGAGACAATGTGATTATTCAGATTAAAAACGGACCGATTGATTTTCAGCCGAGAGAAGCATTTAACCCGCTTTTTGGAGCATTGAGAAAAACTTCGGAAATGGTTGAATTTCAGATTACGCAGGAATATTTAGGGCAGGCAAATCATCTGGTTTTTCTGGCACCGTTATTCAAAGAAACTTTAGATAGCGATACTTTTTCAGATGGAAAAGGTTCCACTATTGCTAAAATTACAGACGGAACATTAAGACCTGCAAAACTTACTGCCATTGCTGCAGTTGCCAATATCGGAGAAGATAAAAACTGGACAGGACATCATTTTGCCCAAGCCAATTGGTATGCGTTCGGACGTTTGGCGTGGAATCACAATTTAACTTCGGAACAGATTGCAGATGAATGGATTAAAATGACCTTTACAGATCAGAAAAACTTTGTAAATCCGGTCAAAGAAATCATGCTTACTTCCCGTGAAACAGCCGTCGATTATATGATGCCGCTTGGTCTTCATCACATTTTTGCTGGCGGACATCATTACGGTCCGGAACCGTGGGGTGATTACAAAGGAGGAAGACCCGATTGGTCGCCGGTGTATTATCATCAGGCGAATGCAGAAGGAATCGGATTCGACAGAACAAAAACAGGAAGCAATGCGGTTTCACAGTATTTTCCGCCGCTTAACGAAATCTACGGGAATATTAAAACAACACCTGAGAACCTTATTCTTTGGTTCCACCACGTTCCCTGGGATTATAAAATGAAAGACGGAAAAACGCTTTGGAAGGAACTTTGTTACAAATATGAATCAGGAGTGAAAGGCGTGAGAGTGTATCAGAAAACTTGGGAAACTGTGAAACCTTACGTTGATGCAGAAAGATTCTCAGAGATTCAGGACAAACTGAAAATTCAGGCAGATGATTCCGTTTGGTGGAAAGATGCGTGTCTGTTGTATTTTCAGACTTTTTCCAAAAGACCAATTCCTGCTGATATTGAAAAACCTGTCCACCAGCTTGAAGATCTCAAGAAAATTAAGCTCAATATGGGACATCACAATTAATCAATCTCTTTAATTTAAACAAATAACTTTCTAAATCTTTTTAAGAAAGGAAGTTGTTTGTTTTATAAATTAAGTGTAAATTTAACACTTAATTAAAATGGGCTTCAATAATAATCAGATGTTTAAAATCTCGTTTGTCATTCAGCAGGAAACTCAAAGGCAAATAAATATCTGGATTCTTGCAGAATGACAAACTGACTGTTGATGATGGAGCAGCAATCAAAACTAAAAATCAAACAGTTAGTCAAAAAATAATCAATAAAAATCTACATATGAAATTTTTTATCGATACTGCCAATTTAGAGCAGATAAGAGAGGCGCAGGATTTGGGAATTCTTGATGGTGTAACTACCAATCCGTCCCTGATGGCAAAAGAAGGAATCAGCGGGAAAGAAGCTGTTTTGCAGCATTACAAAGACATTTGTGAAATTGTAGATGGCGATATTTCGGCAGAAGTGCTTTCCACAACCTATGAAGAAATAATCAAAGAAGGCGAGGAGCTGGCGGGAATTCACCCT
>NZ_JBBCQL010000203.1:0-8400 GCF_037149975.1 Chryseobacterium sp. VD8
CAGCTATAACCATCGCAAAGACCAAAATATTAAGATAAAGAGTTTAAAAAAGTTTAAATTTAATGATTATCCTTTTGCTTTTTCGTCTGTGAACAATTCTACGCATTCTCTTTTGTCAATGAGCTGCATCGGATATTGTTCCGGATTATAAACTCCGTTCAAAACTTCATTCAGAGTGTGTTTTTTGTTTTCTCCAAAGGTAACAATCAGAATATTTTCTGCGTTGTTGATGACGGGAGCTGTAAGAGTGATTCTGAACATTTCCTGAGGTTTCAGGTAATACGCATCGACCCACTTTTCCTTTTCCCAAAGCACTTTTTCTCCCGGAAAAAGTGACGCCGTGTGTCCGTCGTCTCCCATTCCCAACAGAATAAAATCAAAACGTCCGTCATTTCCCAAAACATTTCTGATCTGGTTTTCATATTCCAAAGCAAATTCTTCCGCGGAAACTCCGTCTTTATACATCGGAAAAATATGATTTTTATTGATGGAAACATGATTGAGAAGGGTATCGAATGTCATTTTTGCGTTGCTTTTCTCGTCATTCAGCGAAACCCATCTTTCGTCTACCCAGAAAAAAAAGACTTTGCCCCACTCTATTTTATCTGCATATTCCCCGGAAGCCAAAAGTTTAAAGATAGCTTTCGGAGAAGAACCTCCGCTTAGTGCCACTACAAAACGGTCGTGATTTTTAATGGACTTTTCAGCCAAATCTACAAATCGGTCTGCAGATTTTTTATATAATGTATCTAAATCGTTAAATACGGTAATCTTCATTTTTACTTTTCTTTATTAAATTTTAAACCCAGTGATGCCCCTGTCTTTCTACCAGAGCCGTGCTTTCTTCAGGTCCCCAGCTTCCGGCTTCGTAATTCGGGAAAGAGCTGTCTTTTTCATTTGCCCAAGCTTCCTGAATGGTTTTCACCACATCCCAGGCTTCTTCCACCTGATCGGAACGCATAAATAGGGTTAAATCTCCTAAAAGGGCATCCAGCAATAAGGTTTCGTAAGCTTCCGGCGTATCTTCCTGACAAGCAAAATTATCAAAAATCATTTCCACAGGTTTTAAAACCAGAGAAAGTCCCGGCTTTTTTGCCATAAACTGCAGTCTGATATCCATTAAAGGCTGAATATTGATAATCAGTCTATTGGCAGACAAATGCTGTGAACTTTCTGAAAACGTAGAATGCGGAAGCGGCTTAAACTGAATGGTGATGTAAGAATGTTTTTCTTTCATCTTTTTCCCTGTCCTTACGTAGAAAGGAACATCCTGCCATCTTTCGTTATCCAGATAGAACTTTACAGCGGCAAATGTTTCCGTGTTAGAATCCGGTGCAATTCCTTCTTCCTGTCTGTAACCTTTTGCTTTTTCGCCATTTACCGTTCCTTTTCCGTACTGTCCTCTTACGGCATAATGGTCTACTTTTTCCGCAGGAATTCTTCGGATAGATTTTAAGACATCTACTTTACGATCCCTGATCTCTCCGGATTCCAGTGAAGCAGGCGGTTCCATTGCCACCATGCAGAGAATCTGCAAAAGATGATTCTGAACCATATCTCTGAGTGCACCGGTCTGCTCGTAGAAGCTTCCTCTGGTTTCCACTCCTACTTCCTCCGCTACCGTAATCTGTACAGATTCAATATGTTTACGATCCCATAAAGGTTCAAAAATTGCATTTCCGAATCTGAAGGCAAGAATATTCTGTACAGTTTCTTTTCCAAGATAATGATCGATTCTGTAGATCTGCTCTTCTTCAAAAGCATCTGCCAAAAGGCTGTTCAGCTCAATCGCAGACTGTTTATCGTGTCCGAAAGGTTTTTCGATGATAATACGGTCTTTTTTAGGATCTGAAGCGAGCAAGGCATTTTTGATATGATTGGAAATAGTTGCCACAAAATTGGGTCCTATTGAAAGATAGAAAAGTCTGTTTCCTCTTGTTCCGTAAACTTTATCAAAACTTTCAAGCTTCTGATTAAGATTTTTATAGGAACTTTCTTCATCAAGCTGATGCTGAAAATAGGTAATATGTGCCTGAAATCCCGCCCAGTCTTCCGAAGTTACTTTTTTTCTGGAAAAGCTGTTCAGGTTTTCTCTGATGTAATTTTTGAAATATTCATCAGAATTATCTGCTCTTCCCAAAGCAATGATATTGAAGCCTTTCGGCATTCTTCCATCAATATAAAGATTGTAAAAAGCAGGAAAAAGTTTTCTTTTTGCTAAATCTCCTGTTGCGCCAAAAATGATAATTGTTGTTGGCTGCAAAACTTTATTTTCACTCATTTCTGAATTTTAATGATTAAAACTTTCCCAGTTGGTATGAAAAACGCCCTCTCTGTCGGTTCTCTGGTAAGTGTGCGCTCCGAAATAATCCCTCTGTGCCTGAATCAGGTTCACCGGAAGAGATTCCGTAGTATACGCATCAAAATATCCTAAAGCCGTCTGAAGTCCTAAGCTTGAAATACCGTTCGAAACTGCAAATGCTGCCGTTTTTCTCAGTGATGAAACTCTTTCTTTAACAATAGCTGCGATGTCTTCATCAAGCAGAATATTAGAAAGCTGAGGATTTTTTGTGTAGGCAGCATAGAATTTTTCTAATAAAACAGAACGGATGATACATCCTCCTCTCCAGATTTTTACCACGTCTTTCAGAGGAATTTCAAAATGATATTCTTCGGAAGCTTTTACGAGTAAAGCCAGACCTTGTGCATAGCTGATTAATGTCGACAAATACAGCGCCTCTCCCACTTCTTTAATGAAAATTTCTTTGTTCTCAGGAGTTACAACCTCACTGTAAGAATACAGTCGGGACGCTTTTATTCTTTCGTCTTTATAAGCTGATAAAATTCTGGAAGTTACTGCAATATCAATCGTCGGAATTGAAACGCCAATTTCCATTGCCTGCTCGGAAGTCCATTTTCCGGTTCCTTTTGCGCCTGCTTTGTCTAAAATCTGATCAACCAGATAACCATCGGTTAAAGAATCTTTCTGTTGGAAAATGTCTCTTGTGATTTCGATCAGGAAAGAATTCATTTCTCCGTTATTCCATTCTTTAAACACTTCATAAAGTTCATCATTTCTAAGCTTTGCTCCTTTTCTCAGTAAATCATACGCTTCGCTGATGAGCTGCATAATGGCATATTCAATCCCGTTGTGAACCATTTTCACATAATTTCCGGCAGAACCTTTTCCCATATAGGCTGTACACGCATCGCCATCTACTTTGGCTGCAATGGCTTCCAGCATCGGCTGTAAAAGTCCAAAAGCTTCCTGATCTCCGCCCGGCATAATACTTGGTCCCGTTCTCGCTCCTTTTTCACCTCCGGAAACTCCCATTCCCATAAAATGAAGTTTTTTGGAAGCCAGATCTGCCACACGTCGGTCGGTATCTTTGAAATAAGAATTTCCGGCGTCTATTACGATATCACCTTCGCTAAGAATCGGTTTAAGATTTTCTAATACCGCATCTACCGGTTTTCCGGCAGGAACCATCAGAATAATTTTTCGCGGTGTTTCCAGCTGCGATACAAAATCTTCCAGAGAAGGTATTCCTTTGATATTCATATTGGAAGTTTTCTGTTCTTCCAAATCTTTTATTTTTTCATGATCAAGATCAAATCCTGCAATAGAAAATCCGTGATCGGCGATGTTGTACAGGAGATTTCTCCCCATGACTCCGAGTCCGATCATACCATAACTGTATTTTTCCATTATGATGATGTATTAGTGAATGTTTAAACGTTTAAAGCTTTAAAATTAAGCATTATGAAAGTGATACCGAAATATGATTCATAAAAATTTTCTATCTGATGTTTAAGGTGAATGTTAAAACTTGCTTAAAAATATCATCCTCAACTGTTTATCCTGTTCGATAAAAAACCGGCAACACATATCTGCGTTGCCAATTCTCAAAAAATAATCGGATATATTTGAAATCAAGAAATTTTTCCTGTCAGTCTTCTTACCATTCCTTTAAAAATAATCCCGTGAAACGGCAAAACAGAATACCAATATAATCTTCCGGTTAATCCATGAGGTCGGAAAACCGCTTTTTGCCAGAGTTTTCCTTTATACACTTTAAACATTAACCACGCTTCTCCGGGAAGCTTCATTTCTGCGAAAAGAATCAGTTTTCCTTCTTCTTTGTTTGCATACAGAACACGCCAGAAATCCAGTGCATCACCTTCGTGAAGTTTATCGGGATGTGTTCTTCCGCGTCTCAGTCCCGGTCCGCCCACCAATAAATCCATAAATCCGCGAACTTTCCAGAGACTTTGACCGTACCATCCGTTTGCACCGCCTAGAGAAAAAACTCTGTGGAGACATTTTTCACGGTCATCATATTCTTCGGTTCTTAAATCTACAAAACAGCCGTATTTCGGAACATCGAGATAATCTTTCAGGCTGGAATCGCTTCTGCTGCTGATAAAACTGTCTTTCCAGCTTGAAGCAATTTCATTGTCCTGAATTTTAGCCAACGTTCTTCTTAACGCCGTATCATAAGAAAACGGTTGAACTCCGGTAATCTGCTTGATTTCCGCAAGGCTTTCCGGTCTGCAGATAACTTCAATTTTCATACTTCCAACCAATGCAGAAGCTAAATTATAGGATGTTGAAGTAATGAAATACAGCCAATACGAAGACAGTTTCGGAGTCATTACAGGAACGGTAAAAATCTTTCTTTTCAGTCCTCTGATTTTAGCAAACTCCAAAAGCATTTCTTTGTAGGTCAAAACATTATCACAGCCAATGTCAAAATTTCTGTGATACGCCTGTTCTTTAAATAAGGTAAAAATCAGAAAATCCAGAACATTGGCAATTCCGATCGGCTGACATTTTGTGTGGAGCCATTTCGGAGCCACCATCACCGGTAATTTTTCTACTAAATCTCTGATGATTTCGAACGATGCACTTCCTGAACCAATAATAATTCCTGCCCGTAAAACGGTTGCTGGAACTTTACATTTCATCAGGATTTTTTCAACTTCAAATCTTGAACTTAAATGTTGTGATAATTCTTTTTCATTTGCCAGACCCGAAAGATAAATGATGTGTCTGCAATCAGTTTTTTCAATATAATTTGAAAAATTAACGGCACATTGTCTTTCAATTTCTGCATAATCGTTGCTGTTGCTCATCGAATGCATTAGATAATACGCTCCGGAAATATCTTTTGGAATATTTTCCAGTGTTTCAGGTTTCAGAAAATCCACTTCCACCACTTCAATCTGGGCATCATCAATATCCACACTTTTAGAAAAACGGTTTTTATCTCTGCAGCAGCAGATTACCTGATAACCTTGTGCAGCGATTACGTTGATCATTCGTTTCCCGATATATCCGGTGGCTCCGGTAAGCAGAATTTTTTTCATAAGATTGGTTTTGGTGAGTGGAAATTACTTTCAGCGTAATGAGAAAATTATACCTTTTCTAAGAGATGTCCAAAATAATCTTTCTTTTTTGAAAGATAACTTTCGTTAACCTCGTTAGATTCTATTTCCAAAGGAACTCTATGATTCAGAATAATTCCACTGTTTTCCAGAGATTTAAGCTTATCCGGATTGTTCGTCAGCAGATTAATTTCTTTCACATTCAGAATCTTAAGCATTTCAACTGCCACATCAAAATTTCTTCCGTCTGCAGGCAAACCAAGTTTCAAATTTGCTTCCACCGTATCAAAACCTTTTTCCTGAAGTGCATACGCTCTTAACTTATTGATGATTCCGATATTACGACCTTCCTGTCGAAGATAAATAATCATTCCGCCGTTTTCCGACATATATTTCATTGCCGCGTCTAATTGCTGTCCGCATTCACATTTTTTAGAATGAAAAATCTCACCTGTGATACACTCCGAGTGAAAACGCACATTTACCGTTTTGCTGAAATCTGTATTTTCTGCTACCCAAACCAAGTGCGGATTCCAGTCTTCTTCGTGTTCTGAGAATGCATAAACAGTAAACATTCCAAAATCTGTAGGTATATTCGATTGTGCCTGTATTGTCAACATAATTCAAAAATTAAATGGTTTATATAGTACAAATTTATACTTTATTTTAATTAAATGTAAATTTATTTACTAAATTTGTCAATAAATAAATTCTATTATGCAAGAACAAGCCAATATCACGCAGGAAAAAATATTTGAATTATACGGAGATTATCTTTTGAATCACGGAGAAAAACCGAAAAATGTTTACCTTTTTGCGAAAGAAAACAATTTTGAGGAGAAAGAATTTTACCACTATTTCTCAGGATTCGAGCAAATCGAAAGAGAAATAGTGAATCATCTTTTCACGAAATCTTTGGAACTCGCTTCGGAAGTTAATTCTTCGAATGAAGTGACAACCAAAGAAAAACTCCTGAATGTGTATTACATTTTCTTTGAAAATCTTACGATGAACCGTTCTTTAGTGTTATCAATTTTGGGAAGCAATAAAATCCAGAATATCAAAACGCTTCAGAATCTTAGGGAAACCCACAAACAATTTGTCAATACTCTCAATTTCAACGAATGGGAAATGATTGAAAAAGCGAAAGAAGATATCAGAAAATTCAACGAAAAATCGAGACAGGAAGCACTTTGGCTCCATTTGATTTCTGCCATTGATTTCTGGAAAAAAGACACTTCTCCTGATTTTGAAAAGACCGATATTTTCATCGAAAAAACCATTGACACCGGTTTTGAATTAATGGATAATGAACCATTAAGAAAGGTTTTTGATCTTGGAAAGTTTCTTTGGAAGGAAAAATTTAAAATGAGTTGATAAATGGCAATTGGCTTTTGGCTTTTGGTTTCGAATAAGCTAATATTTATTTGGGCAGCTATTTCCACCCTCCACTCCCGCTTTTTTGCAAACCAATGACTTCGATTCCTCAGCCATTGATTTACAAAAAGAGCTCCGTTCAGGTCGGGCTGCGAGATTCGCCGGTTCAAAATTTAAAAGAATTAGGTACTTCAGTTGCGAAAATTAAAGAGAAAACAGGAGAATGTTCCGCTCCGTAGGTGCGGAATCTGTGTAGAAATTACGAATAATTGTGTTGGAGAGAACTCCGTAGGAGTTCAATCTTAAAGTGAAAAAGATTAAACTGAATAGATTGCACTCCTACGGAGTGCTCTAAAATGGGAAATATATCCTTTTCTACACAGATAAAGCTCCTAAAGGAGCTTAAGAAATGAGTAGTTATGCTGAGCTTGTCGAAGCACCGTTGCGAACTTAAAAACAGTTAGCAATTAAAAAATCATTGCGAATATTGCGTTAAAAACATTTGACAAACAAAATTTAAAAATGAAAACATTAGATAAAATTCCTACAGGAAAATTGGAACGGACAAGCAGTCTGCTTAAAGCGGGAGCAAAAGTCGGTGTCAATTACCTGAAATATTACGGAAATAAAATCACAAAAGATGAAGATGAAGCCCGCAAAATCCTTAACGAGGACAATGCAACAGACATTTACGATTCCTTAAAAGAATTGAAAGGTTCCGCGCTGAAAGTTGCCCAAATGCTGAGTATGGAAAAAAACATTCTTCCGGTGGAATATGTGGAGAAATTTTCGCTTTCGCAGTTTTCCGTTCCGCCTTTGTCGGGTGCTTTGGTGAAGAAAACATTCAGAAAATATTTCGGGAAAAATCCGGAAGATATTTTTGATGAATTTTCCGCCGAATCGGTTAATGCCGCGAGTATCGGGCAGGTTCATACTGCAAAAAAAGACGGCAAGAAACTGGCGGTTAAAATCCAGTATCCCGGTGTAAGAGAAAGTATTTCGAGCGACCTTAAAATGGTAAAAACGATTGCGATGAAGATGTTCAACATCAAAAAAGAAGGTTCGGAATCTTATTTTCAGGAAGTGGAAGACAAATTGTTTGAAGAAACTGATTATAATCTGGAACTGAAACGAAGTCAGCATTTTGCAGAAGAATGCAGTCATCTTCCGAATGTGAAGTTCCCCCATTATTATCCGGAATATTCGTGTGAGAAAATCATTACGATGGACTGGATGTCCGGAATTCATTTCTCGGAATTTACCAAAAAACAGAATTCACAGGAAGATTTGAACAAAATCGGACAGACACTTTGGGATTTTTATATGTATCAGATGCATATCCTGAAAAAAGTTCACGCCGATCCACATCCGGGAAATTTCCTGATTTCGGAAAACAATGAATTATTGGTTATCGATTTCGGCTGTATCAAGGAAATTCCGGAAGATTTCTACATTCCGTATTTTGAATTGGCGAAAGAAGAAAATCTGAAGAATCCTGAGATTTTCCGTGAGAAATTATTCACCTTAGAAATTCTTCGAGCAGAAGATTCAGAAAAAGAAAAAGAGTTTTTTGCCAAATTATTCTACGAATTGCTGGAACTGTTTACAAGACCATTTAATCAGGAAAAATTCGAT
>NZ_JBBCQL010000204.1:0-8328 GCF_037149975.1 Chryseobacterium sp. VD8
GAAGGAACCAAGAACTTCTTTGAAATGACGATCGCAATAGACGACATTACAGAAGACCTGTCTCTTAATATTACAGATTTCTGTGAAGAAGGAGATGAAGAAGAAAACGCAATGTACTGGGAAAATCTTATCGAAAATCTTAGAATTAAATTAGGTGCAGCCTAAACGTAGGCACGCTGAATTATAAAACTGATGAACGATTTATCGTTCATTATTTTTTTGTAAATAAATCAGATTACAGTGGAAAATCAATATTTTACATCAGACGAAATTAATGTAAAAAACAGAGCCTTTCTTTCGGGGGACGCCGTAAAGGTTTCTTTTTTTATCAAAAACGGAAAATTAATCATGGATGAAGAATGCTATTTCTTCCTGATGGCTTCCATGAGGAAAATGAGGCTGAATATTCCTTTAACCTACACACTTGAATTTTTTCAGACCTTATTTCAGAAAGAAGTTATTGAAGGAAAAAGCATTCAGAATGCGATCATTAATTTTCAGGTTTTCAGAAATTCAGACGGAATTACCCTTTCCAAATCCTCAGTTTCTTACTTTTATGAAGTTACAGAAACCCAAGATCTGTTAGCATTGCATGAAAGAAATCTGGAACTTGATTTAATTAAGGAAATAAACGTTAATAACAACCTTTTAAGCAATATCAGGGTTCATAGTCCGGAAAATATTTACGGCGAAATTTATGCGCAGGAAAACGATCTTGATGATGTCATTCTTCTCAACCCGAATAAAAGAATTGCGCGTACAACTTTCGGGAATCTCTTGTTTCTGGAAGGTGATGTGATCAAAATCCCAAAACAGACAGAAGGAGCCTACATTTCGCCGCTTATGGAGAATTTTGTAACTTTTTTACACAAAAATAATCTTGCGGATATACAGGAACATGAGATTATTGCATTTGAGTCTCAGAAAGCTGAAGAAATACTCTTAATTTCGGATGAAAAAGGAATATTTTCTGTAAGTAAAATAAGAAATAAAACTTTCGGAAACCAGCGGTTCACGGAACTTATTAAAAACTGGAAAGAAAGTTTTTAATATGAAAATTGACAAACCCGGTAAACAACAAAGTTCCGAAAGTCCTTTACCGGGTTTTTATTCTGATAAATCAGAATTTGTATCTTTATTTATTGTTCTCTTAAAATTTCAGAAAATTTATCAGCAATTTGTTTTTGACTTTTCTCGTTGGTCAAATTGTTAAACTTTAATCTATTGATCCTGTTTTATTTAGTATCATCATTTGTTCCTTTAATATCAAAGAGATTTAGTTTACCAGATAACGTAAAACCTTTGCTTAAAATTGGTTAACGTTTTCTTAAAATTTGTTAAATGTTTAAATAATATTAATGAATTTCTCTTGCTAGTTTAAAGAAATATTTTCAGGAGAATTTGCCCATAAAAGAAATTCGCCACCAAGATTCTGCATGATCGATTTCCAGAGGGTCTGATCGTTTGGCAATGTATAATCCAGATTGTAAACATCTACCACAGTCCATAATTTTCTCTGGATTTCTTCCTCAAGCTGTAACGCTGACCATCCGGAATAGCCGGAAAATATTTTGACATTATTGATGTCCAGTTCGCCGCTGAGAACAGCGCTGATGATGTTTTCAATATCTTCGGTAAGATAAAATTCCGGGGTAATTTCTGTATACATTTCAGTTACCTTTTCCCCTTTTACAATAAAAAAAACTTTGTCATTTCCTACAGGACCACCGTCATAAACTTCAATTCTGAAATCGAAAAAATCTTTGAATTTACCACTCATCTGGTTGTTTTTTTTATTTAATATTAAACCAAATGCACCACTTTCATTATGTTCAATAATCAAAACAACAGATCTGGAAAAAATATCGCCGGAAATGTCGGGTGTGGAAATTAATATTTTACCTTTGTAAGAGTAATTCATACTCAAATTTAATAAAAAATATTTATGGAAAACCTGCACGATAAAAGAAAAGTGTACGAGAAATCCCAACTTATTGAAAGTGAGATAAAACAAAATCCTATTGAACAGTTTCGGGACTGGTTTATGGAAGCCAGCGAAAATCCGAACATCTCTGAAGCGAATGCAATGGCACTTTCTACACTGGAAAACGACGGATGTCCGCGTACAAGAATGGTGTTGTTAAAGGCTTATACATACGAAGGATTTATTTTTTACACCAATTATGACAGCAGAAAAGGAAAATCCATAGAAAAGACACACAAAGCCTGTCTTCATTTTTTCTGGCCCAATCTGGAAAGGCAGATCATTATTAAAGCTGAGATGGAACGTATTGCAGAAAATCTGAGTGACGGATATTTCCATTCCAGACCAAAAGGAAGTCAGTTGGGTGCTGTAGTTTCTCCTCAAAGTAAAGAAATTCCGAACCGTGAATTTTTGGAAGACAAGCTTCAGCAACTGGAAGAAAAGTATGCAGACACAGAAATTCCTAGACCTGAAAACTGGGGCGGATATATTGCAAAGCCTTATGAAATAGAATTCTGGCAGGGGAGACCAAACCGTCTGCACGATAGAATTGTTTATGAATTGGTTGATGGTCTCGATTGGAAAATTGCGAGATTAGCTCCTTAAAATAGATGCAATAAAAAACCTCATCAGATGATGAGGTTTTATTTTTTCTTTAATCTGAGTGATTATTTTTTCTTTTTACCCGGAGCAGGAGCATTAGCTGAAGCAACAGCTGCAGAAAGGTCTGCACCAGCTTTGAATTTAGCAACAGTCTTAGCTTCGATGTTAATTGGCTTTTTAGTTGCAGGGTTGATTCCTTGTCTTGCAGCTCTTTCAGCTACTGAGAAAGTTCCAAACCCTACTAAAGAAACTTTTCCGTCTTTTTTCTTTAAAGTAGTAGTAACGTTAGAGATAAATGATTCTAAAGCAGCTTTAGCTGCAACTTTAGTGATGCCGGCATCTTTGGCGATTGCGTCGATTAATTCAGACTTGTTCATAATTTTTAATATTAAAGTTAGTTCGTTATAATAGCAAATATAATACTATTTTCTAAATGTGCAATTTTTTTGCAAAAAAATAAATAAATTTTTTGATTTTAAGTAAAATTGGTTAAAATATGATAATTCAGCTTTTTACGAAAAATCTACGTTATCCGTTACTAAAATCATGCCAATTGCTTATCTGTATTGACTTTACCAAAAATGCAATATTATTTTTTGTATTTATTAAATCCTGAATTGTATAGTAAGTATTGATGGTTTTCAGGATATGTTTATAAATTCTGTAAATAAAATCTTTAAAAATTACGTTTAATAAAATTAAAGTTCTGGGTTTCTGCTGGTTTTAAATTCATTTTAAAAGACGGTTTTATAAATTATTATTAATAAATTTGCACCATGTTAATAGAAGTTTTTAAGTCTAAGATTCACAGGGTGAGAGTTACGGCTTCTGACCTTAATTATATTGGGAGTATTACGATAGATGAAGACCTTATTGAAGCTGCAGGTCTGGTAGTGGGAGAAAGAGTTTATATCGTAAATGTGAATAACGGAGAGCGTTTCGACACTTATGTTATTAAAGGTAAAAGAAAATCGGGAGAAGTTTGTCTTAACGGTCCTGCGGCGAGAAAAGTACAGAGAGATGATATCATTATTATTATCGCTTATGCACAGATGACTCCGGAAGAGGCGCAGAATTTCCAGCCGAAGATTGTTTTCCCCGACGAAAAAACAAACCTTTTAACGTAACAGGATGGAGAAGAACTCAAAAAATCCTCTGAAATCCATTCTTACGATAGTGATCTCGCTTGCTTTTGCAGGCTTTTTTTTATGGTTTGCTTTAAAGGGGCTGGATTTTAAAGTGATCCAGAAATCCATTGAAAGAGCAAATTATACCTGGGTTTTTATTGCAGGAATCTTTGGTTTGTTAGCATATTGGCTGCGTGCAATACGCTGGAATATTCTTCTCGAACCGATGGGATATAAAATTTCGGATGCAAATGCTTTCTGGACCATATCTTTTGGATATTTAATGAATCTTACGATTCCGAGAAGTGGGGAACTGGCAAGATCTACAGCATTGTATGGTGTAGAAGACGTTCCCGTTGATAAATCTTTCGGAACTATTATTTTAGAAAGAGTTGTAGACCTTATCTGTATGATAGGTTTTCTGGGGCTTACCATCATTTTTAAATATGATGCTATTCTTTCGTTTTATGATATTGCAACCGGACAGAAAGAGGAAAAGGTAAAAGTGGAGCATAGCTTTTTTGAAAAATTTCTAATGAAAATAGGAATTGTAGATTTTACTGCTTTTTATTTCTATATGAAGATTTCTGTTTTCCTGCTGGCAATCGTAGGATTAATTATTTTGTTCAAATACAAAAAAGATAAACTTATAGGATTTGCCAAAGGAATTTTACAGGGCTTAACCACAATATTCAAGCTCAGACAAAAAGGAAAATTCATTCTTTATACAATAGGAATCTGGATATGTTATTTTCTTGCTGCTTATCTTGTATGTTTTTCTCTTCCCGAAACATCAGATTTTACTATAGGAGACGGCTTCTTTATTATTACCGTGGGAACTTTCGGAATGATTGTGCCTGCAAGCGGAGGAATTGGCGCTTTTAATCTGGCGATGAAGTATGGCTTTATGGCTCTTTTTATTTCTGCAGGTAAAAATGCTGTAACAGGCGGTGAAATGGGATTAATATATTCTTTTATATCTCTGCCCTTACAGTTTCTGCTCACAATTATTACGGGATTGCTTTCAATTCCTGCTTTAGCAAGAGCAAGAAACAAAAATGTGGTAAAAAAAGAATTTACAGAATAATTTATCTTTTAATTAAATCTTTTGAAAATATAAAATCCGGTCATAACGATCGGATTTTTTTAGGCTTAATTTTTAATGAATTTCAAAATTTTATGTTTTGCAATTTACATAATTTTTTGTCACAAAATTTTTTGGAAATTTACTAAAACCGCCATAACTTCGATAAACAATACATAAAACACATATCATTATTATGGCAATTAATTTACAAAAAGGGCAAAGAATTGATCTTGGATTTACAAAAATGACCATCGGTCTCGGATGGGATCCAAATGAAGGAATGGGATATGATTTTGACCTTGATGCCTCCGCAATTATGATTGATGCGGAACGAAAACTGGTGAGTGAAGAATATTTTGTTTTTTATAATAACCTGCATTCGCCGGATGGTGCACTTACACATACAGGAGATGATCCAAGTGGAAAAAACAGCGACGGAGATGATGATGAAGCCATCATTATTGATCTCGAAAAAGTAGACGAAAGAGTTCAGGAAATTCTTTTTGTTGTTACCATCGAAGATTTTGATAGGAGAAAGCAGAATTTCGGACAGGTAAGAAATTCTTACATCAGAATTGTAGACAATAATACCAATATGGAAATTGCCAAATACGAACTGGATGAAGATTTTTCCATAGAAACCGGAATTGAATTCGGAAGACTGTACAAACGTGGCGGAAGCTGGAAATTTGAAGCTTCGGGAATCGGCTACAGAGCAGATCTGGGTTTCTTTCTTGAAAAATATTATAAAGGACAAATCATAAAATAAAAATGGCTATCAACTTACAAAAAGGTCAGACCATCAATCTCCGCAAAAATGAACATGGAGAAGATGCATATGATCTGTCATCTGTAACCATAGGTTTAGGATGGGATGTTAGAAGATCCGGTGGTTTTTTCAACCGTCTTTTCGGGATAAGTGACGGTGCGGAATATGATCTGGATGCCATTGCTTTTCTTTTGGATAAAAACGGGAAGGTTGCGGATCTCGGAATGACGGTTCCTGGAAGAAACGGAAGAGAGATTGCTCTGTATAAAAGCGACGTAATCTATTTCAATTCTATGCGGCATCCCAGCGGAAAAATATGGCTGACCGGAGATAACAGAACCGGAGCCGGAGATGGCGATGATGAACAGATTGTTGTATTGCTGGATCAGCTGGATGAGCGCTATCAGAAAATTGTGTTTGTAGTTTCAATTTATCAGGGATTGTTCAACAGACAACATTTCGGAATGATAGAAAATGCATTTATCCGTGCGGTAGATGCAAGAGGAAGGGAAATTACAAAATTCAGTCTTTCAGGTGACACCAGTATGAACGGAATGTGTTCTATGGTTTTTGCGGAAGTTTACCGCCACAACGGCGATTGGAAATTCCGGGCCATCGGGGAACCGCACAAGACAGATAATTTTATTGAAGTTCTCGTACCTTACACCTATAAGTAAAAAAAGTATGCTGAAAATGCATACTTTTTTATTTTATCATTTAATACCAGAATTTTACTAAGGCAGAGCATTTATTTCAATCCGATTTTCAGTCCCATTTCCTTTTTCATATACAGCAAAACTTCTGCATTTCCTTTTGCGTCATCAACGGGATGATGGGTGTGCTTAGTTTTTCGTAGATGTTTCCACTGGGCAAAAGTGTCTTTTTCCAGTCCGCAATACAGATCCGCAAGTCTTCTGGAAGAAAAACCGAATGGATTTCTCCCGATGAAATGATGAAAATACCAGCAGATAAACATCCAGTCGAAGCCGTTGTTATCACTGATGAAAACAGGTCTTCCTTTAGATTTTTCTTTAATCCATTCTTCAAATTTCAGCATTACTTCTTCAGGATCATCAAAATCCAATGTTTCTTCACGCGTAAAACCGGAAACTGCCAAAGCATCGGGATTGAATTTCTCTGAAACTGGCTTCAGTTTTCCGTAAAATGTGGTTTCCAGATTTTCGTCTACTAAAACTGCTCCAAAACAGACCATTGAAAAATCTCCGGGAATCGGTCCGTCCGATTCTATATCGACCATAATGTAGCTCATGCGATTGTGTTTCTATTTTTAAATTTTCTGAACGAATATATTGAAAAAAAAAATCTTAAAATTCAATGTTTACAAAAGTTCAAAAAAACTTCTTTTTCCGATCTTAATTTTTATTCCTTTCTCTAATTTAATTTCTTCATTCGGATCTGTTAATTTGATATTGTTGATCTGAATTCCGCCATTTTCAATCAGTCTTCGGATGAAAGATTTACTTTCGTTACATTTCAGCTGATGGCATAATTCCGATAAAACCATTTTATGCTGAATATGGTGGAGAGAGTCAATGAAGACCGGGTCAAAAACTTTTTCTTCAAAATTTTTACTCTGGAACTGATTCATAAAAAACAACTCGGCATTTTCAGCTGATTCTGCATCATGATATTGTGTGATGATATTTTTAGCGATAAGCTTTTTAACATTCATCGGGTTTTGACCATCATTGATGTTTTGTTTTAAACGTTCTTTCTCTTCAGAAGAAAAATCCGTGGTAAGATCAATAAATTCGTCAATCAGAGAATCCGGAATGGACATCGTTTTCCCGAACATTTCATTCGGTTCGTCAGTTAATCCGATAATGTTGTTTAAAGATTTGCTCATCTTTTCCTTTCCGTCAAGACCTTTCAGTAAAGGCATGCACATCACAATCTGCGGAGATTTTCCGTGATTTTCCTGCAATTGTCGTCCCATCGTACAGTTGAAAAGCTGGTCGGTTCCGCCCATTTCAATGTCACAATTAGTCTGTACAGAATCAAAACCCTGCAAAATAGGGTATACAAGTTCATGCATGGCAATCGGTGTATTTTCTGAAAATCTTTTACTGAAATCATTTCTGTGCATCAGTTGGGCAACTGTCACTTTCGACATCAGTTGGATCACTTCCGAAAAATTCAGCGCATCCAGCCATTCAGAATTAAAGACAATTTTTGTTTTTTCAACATCAATAACTTTGGAGAGCTGACTGATATACGTTTCTGCATTATGATGAACTTCCTCAGTGGTTAAAGGTTTTCTCGCCTTGTTTTTTCCTGTAGGGTCGCCGATTCTTGCCGTAAAACTTCCGACAATAATTACAATCTGATGTCCCAGATCCTGAAACTGTCTCAGTTTTTTCAAAACAACTGCGTGTCCCAAATGCAGATCCGGAGCAGTGGGATCAAACCCAAGTTTGATGATTAATTTTCTCTTCTCGTTTTCGGCTTGCTGAATTTTTTCTTCCAGTCCGTTTTCCGGCAGAATAATTTCTACATTCTCTTTTAATTTACTGATCATTTTTTTAATTTTTAAGCATGAAAAAACCCGAACAAAAACTGTCCGGGTTCTATGATATTTTTAGATTAAATTTCTACTGAATATGGTTATAGAAGTCTTCCCGAACGATTATCCGGGTAATAATAATTGCAGAAAAAAGGAAGACGCAATAGGTTATTTAAGTGCTTCATGAGTACAAATATAGAATTTTATTAAAAAATCATTTGTTTTTTCTTCAGA
>NZ_JBBCQL010000205.1:0-8328 GCF_037149975.1 Chryseobacterium sp. VD8
ACCAAACAAACGTCCTGTCTGCGTGTTCAGCGACTGGGTCTGGAAAGTGTAGCCGGGACCTACAGTTACCGTTGGCTCATACGCTGCCTTGCTTTGTTTTAAATAAGCTTCTGCTGAATTTATACTCTGCAAAGCAATTCTTATATCCAGATTATTTTCCAGAGCTTTCGCAATATGTCCCTGAAGTACAGGATCTGTGAAAATCTCTTTCCAGGAAACATTTGCGATATTGATACTATCTGCAGGAAGCATATCTGTACGGTAGAGTTTTTCGTCTACCACATTATCCGGTCTGTGGTATTCTTTTCTCGCCATACACGATGATACAGCGGCAAGAACAGCGACTGAAAATGTTATTCCTTTTATGATGTTTAAAATACTCTTCATTATTTGAAGTTTAAGGTTTAAAGATCAGGGTTTCCGGTTTTAGTTATTATTTAAACTTTACATCAAAAACCCTGAACTCACTTAATTTTATTCTGCTAAATTGATTTCTTTCGGTTTGATAGGTTTTACTTTCTCCTGTAAATATTCAAAAATGACATATAAAACAGGAATCACGAAAAGTCCTAAAATAGTTCCTATCAACAAACCGATTGCGGCTCCTGTTGCGATGGATCTGTTTCCTACCGCTCCGATTCCGCTTGCCAGAACCAATGGCAGTAAACCGAAGATAAAGGCAAATGAGGTCATCAGAATCGGTCTTAATCTCGCTTTAGCTGCGTTAATTGCCGACATAACGATAGTTTCACCGTGATGTCTTCTCTGAACGGCAAATTCCACAATCAGAATCGCATTTTTTGCTAATAATCCCACCAACATAATCAGGGCAATCTGGAAATAAATATTGTTTTCCAATCCCATAATTTTCTGTCCGAAATACGCTCCCATTACTCCGAGAGGAAGAGAAATCACAACGATTAAAGGAAGAATATAACTTTCATACTGTGCAGAAAGAATAAAGTACACGAAGATCAAACTCAATCCAAAAATTAATATCGTCTGAGATCCTGAACTTAATTCTTCTCTTGACAGTCCTGTAAATTCTACATCATAATTCTGGTTCAGGGTTTCTTTTGCCACCTGTTGTACCGCTGAAATAGCATCTCCGGAACTGAATCCTGCAGAGTTGGCTCCTGTAATTTTCACCGATGTAAAGAGGTTATAACGGCTCACCGACTGCGGTCCGTACGCTTTGGTAAGCGTTACAAACTGTGAAATCGGAGACATTGCTCCGGAACCTGTTTTTACATACAGTTCATTCAAATTTTCAATATTCTGTCTGTTTTCAGGAAGAGCCTGAACCATTACCCTGAACTGCTTTCCGTATTTGGTAAAATCTGCAGTATAAATTCCTCCGATATATCCCTGCATCGTTGCCAGAATATCACTTACGGAAACACCCAGCTTTTTAGCTAAAGGAACATTGATCTTCATTTCATACTGAGGATATTTTGTATTGAACGAAGTCTGCGCAAAATCGATTTCCGGTCTTTCAATCAGTTTTCCGATAAATTCATTGGTTTTTGCGTCTAAATCTGCATATTCTCCTCCGGATTTATCCAAAAGAACCATCTCGAAACCGGCACTGTTACCAAAACCGGGTACACTTGGCGGCTGGAAGAAAACCACTTTTGCATCCGGAACTTTTCCTGAGATTCCAAATAATTTTTTCGTAATATCTTCAGAAGTCTGTCCGTCTTTTTTACGGTCTTCAAAAGGTTTTAGCTTAATGAAAGCCAAACCGTTGTTGCTTCCGTTTCCGGATAAAAATCCTCTACCCGTGGAAATCGTAACATTCTGTACTCCCGGAACTTTTAAAGCATTTGCCTGAAGGGTTTTCAGAACATTGTACGTTCTTTCCATAGACGCGCCCGGAGGAAGCTGAACATCGGTAAAGATAATTCCGCGGTCTTCCGTAGGCACGAAACCTTTTTTCATCGTTGAACTTGCCCAATATAAAATCCCTCCCGTTACGGCAAAAATAATCAGCGTAACCCATTTATGTCTCAGCAGGAATACAAATCCTCTTCCATAACGTTCTGTTGTTGTTTTAAAAGCGATATTGAATTTATAGAAAAACTTCTGAATGAAATTTAAATTCTTATATTCTTTATGGTGCGCATCGTGAGGTTTTAAGAATAATGAACATAAAACCGGACTTAACGTTAATGCATTGATCGCAGAAATAATGATCGCTACAATAAGAGTGATCCCGAACTGCTGATAAAAAACCCCGGTAGGACCTGTAATAAACGTTACCGGAATAAATACAGATGCCATTACCAAAGTAATTGAAATAATTGCTCCTGTAATTTCGTCCATTGCTTCCACGGTTGCTTTTTTGGCATCCGAAATCCCGTGTTCCATCTTCGCATGAACGGCTTCGACGACGACAATCGCATCATCCACAACAATACCGATCGCAAGAACCAAAGCGAACAACGTTAACAGGTTTAATGAATATCCGAATAAATTCAGGAAGAAAAAGGCTCCCACAATAGAAACCGGAACTGCAATTGCCGGAATTAAAGTGGATCTGAAATCCTGTAAGAAAATATATACCACGATGAAAACCAAAATAAACGCTTCAATTAAGGTATGCACTACCTTTTCAATAGATGCATCAAGGAATTCGTTCGTATCAAAATTGAAAGTATATTTAATTCCCTGCGGAAAACTTCCTTCCGCCGATTTCAGGTAAGACTTGATGTTTTTAATAATCTCCTGCGCATTGGAACCCGGTGTCTGGAAAATCCCCATACTGATGGAAGGATTGTTTCCGTTTTCCCCGATTCCCGTGTAAGACTGTCCCGCCAGCTCTACCTTAGCAACATCTTTTAGCATTAAATTTTGTCCGTCCGGTAAAGATTTAATGATGATATTATCGTACTGTTCCTTATCGTTAAATTTACCTACATATTTAATGATGTACTCAAAAGAGCTTCCGCTGTTTTGTCCGATAGAACCTGCGGCAGCTTCTCTACTTTGCTCATTAATTGCATTGGTAACATCGGTAGGTGTTAATCCGTAAGCTGCCATTTTGGAAGGATCCAGCCATATTCTCATCGAGTAATTTTTACCTCCGAAAACATTGGCATCTCCTACTCCGTTAATCCTTTTTAAGTTCGGAATAACATTGATATTCAAAAAGTTCTGAAGATATACGTCATCCAGATCTTTATTCTCAGAGTAGAAAGACATATACATCAGGGCACTGGTCTGTTGTTTTTGAGTAACAACCCCGGAACGCGTCACTTCACTCGGCAGTAAAGGGGTGGCTCTTGTTACACGGTTTTGTACGTTTACCGCAGCAATATCCGGATTGATTCCTTGTTTAAAAAACACCTGAATCTGTGCAGAACCATCATTTCCGGCAGATGAAGTAATATAATCCATTCCTTCCACCCCGTTGATCTGTTCCTCCAGAGGAACAACCACACTTTTCATTACCGTTTCAGCGTTGGCTCCGGTGTAGTTTGCCGAGACACTTACCGTCGGCGGCGCAATATCAGGATACTGCGTTACGGGTAACGAGATCAGTCCTAAAACACCGAGAATCACAATTAAAATTGAAATTACGGTGGATAAAACCGGTCTGTTGATAAAATTTTTAATCATTAGAATTTCGGTTTTATAGATTGAACAAGACTATCCATTTTTACAGGTTTCTTTATCACTGCAGTTCCCGGTTTCAGACCTCCGATTCCTGCTGCAACTATAATTTCACCTTTGTTCACTCCTGATTTTATCAACGCCATGTTGTCGATTCTGTCAATAACATTAACCACTACATTTTTTGCAGTGTCTTTATCTACTTTATATACGTAAACAATTCCCTGTTGTTCGTAAGTTGCACTTTCCGGAACTACCAGAACATTATCGTAACGTTGAGGGAATCTGATGGTTCCGCTGTTTCCGTTACTTAAAAGTTTCTGTGCATTGGTAAATCCTACTCTGAACTGAATGGTTCCGGTTGTAGGATCAATCTGTCCTGTAATGGCTTCAATTCTGCCCTTTTCAGGATAAAGACTTCCGTTCGCAAGCTGTAATTCCACCATCGGAAGATTTTTTATTTTTTCGGGCATAGATGCACCCGAAGATTTTTCAAGGAAATCAAAATATTCTTTTTCGTTCATTGAAAAATAGGCGTAAATCTGAGAAGTATCTGAAATGGTGGTTAAAGGAGTCTGGTCTGAAGGGCCTACCAAACTTCCCACTTTTAAAGGAAGCTTTCCGATTACTCCGGAAATCGGGGCACGAATAACAGAATATTCGATATTGGCTTCTACTCCTTTATAATTGGCAACTGCCTGACTTTTTGCAGCCTGTGCCTGTTTTAGCTGTGCCTGAGCCTGCGCTAAATTTGCCTGTGCGGTCTGTAACTGCACATTGCTGATGATATTTTTCTGAACCAGCGGTTTAAGTTTATTTACTTCAACATTTGCTGCCGCTACAGAAGCCTGCGCCGCAGCGATATTGGATTCCGCAGCACTGATTCCTGCTTTTGAAGCCGCTGCATTTTCGTTCAGAATATTGGTTTCCAGACGGAAAAGCGGCTGTCCTTTTGTAACGTATTGTCCTTCATCTACCAAAACCTGAGTAATATACCCCTGAATTTTAGCGCGGACATCGTTATTAACTTTACCCTGAATTGTAGCCGGAAAGGTTTGATAACCTACTATATTTTTCGCCTCGACATTCACCACCGGATACGGTTTCGGACCGTCCTGCTTCGGGGCTTCTTTTTTGCAGGCTGTTAAAGAAAGAGCCGCAACAGAAAGTATAACTAGCTTATTATTCATTTCTATAGTTTATTAAGTGATTCCTGAATATTTTTAATGTTCCTGTTTAAAAGAGCTTTATAAGCTTCCATCTTTTCATTGTAGTCGTCATGATTTTTTTTAAAATTGTCTAAATCATCCAGTAGTTGTAATTCGTCTTGCATTTTTTGAACTATTTTTTCAAATCTTATCTTCTTATAACCGTCATTGATGAAAAAATACCGTTTCCTCTCGTCCATCTTGTTGTGATCTACGATGAGTTCTGCGTTCAGCAGTAAAGAAATACTTGTAGAAACCGAACTTTTGCTCGCGGAAAGCACTTCCACAAACTCATCAAAAGTAATGCCCACTTTATCATAATCGAATAAAAGATAGGCGTAAATCTTTGAAGCTAACGGCGGAAGACTGAAAACGGTACCGTAGAACTTTACGGCATTCTGAAAAATTTTTTCATCAATTTCTATACTCTTATGCATTGTATATAAATTTGAAGCAAATGTAAAAATTAGTTCAGAACTAAACGAACAAACCTGATAGAGTTTATAAATATCAGGTTTTTTAAAATTTCAATGAAAACGGATTTAACTTTCAGACTAAAAAATAATCTTTTCAAAAGCTTTTCTTACACCTCCTGCAAGAAATACTTCCCCACAATAGCTGTAGCCTTTGTTCTCGAGAATTTTCAGCATCGGGATATTATCAAAATTGGTATCCACTTTTATGCTTTGAATTCCGTGTGATCTGGTGAGTTCTTCAATATGATCGAAAAGAATTTTTACCATTCCCTGTCCTGCAAATTTTTCATCAACAGCAACTCTGTGAACGACAACGAATTCTCCGTTACTCAGCCAGGCTCCTTCAATGGTACTGTAAGCGGGTTCATCATTCAGAATTAATGCTACATAAACCGCCACTTCTCCATCTGCCGTCATTACATATCCGAAACCTTTTGCAATATCGCTTTCCACGGTTCCCAAATTCGGGTAGCCTTCCTGCCATTGTGTACTTCCGTCTTTTCTCCTTCTTTCGATTGCCTGCTGCAAAATGTTCCAGATTATATCTCTGTCTTCAATTTCTGCTTTTCTCAGCTTAATTTCCTGTGCCACGTTTGTTATATTGATTTTAAGTTTGTTTACCCTTTTATTTAATTATGAAGAACTCCTTCAGTTTTTTCTGTATTTTATTTTAAGGAATATCATGACAATCAGCATGATTAACATTAAAACATTGGTAATCCAGAGAGGTTTTGCTTCTTTCATCACTCCGTAAACTGCCCAAAGCAAAGCATTCAGGGTAAGAAATGATAAAGTAACCATGGAAAGGTCTTTTCCTGATTTTGTCTTCCACAATTTTATTACCTGCGGTAAAAAAGATATGGATGAAATTAATGCGCCTGAATAACCTATTATCTGCTCTATCATACTGCTTTTTTTTGAATTATAATCTAATATACTAAAAACAAAATAAAGCTTAAACGTTAAACCTTATATCTTATTTATAAAAACTAGACTATTATTTCAAAAAAATACATTTTTTCTGATAGATCTTCAAAGAAAAAAACCGAAAACTAATTTAAATTAATTTTCGGTTCGAAGTAGTAAAATTTAAAATTATGAAATTGTTTTTTATTAATTTTCACTTTGCTGAAGATAAGCATCGATAATTTCAAATGCTTTTTTTTCATCTTCAAGTTTCACCATTACTTTCAGCGATGTCGCCGTGGGCGTGGTTGTAAAAGTAAGGTAATTGTTTTCTACTGAATTTTTAATCTGCGCATCGTCCAGTTTAGACTTTATCAATTGGATTTCTGCAGGTTTGTCACTTTCAAAAACTGATACTCTTGTACTTCTTTCCATATTCTGTCTCGTTTGAGTATCTAAATATATAACGTTTTTTTGAAAATTACAAATTTCAGCTTTTAAATTTTATTAATATTATTTTCAATTTTATCTAAAGCGATCTGAATTTCTTCTTTAGTAACGTTCAGATGCGGTCTGAAGCGAAGTGACTGATCTCCACATGAAAGGATGATCATTCCGTCGTTCCAAAGCTCGTCTCTTAATGCATTTCTCTGCTCAGAAGTCGGAAGATCGATGGCACACATTAATCCTCTTCCTCTTGCATTGGATAACTTTTCAGGATATTTTTCAGCAAGACCAATCAGTCCGTTCAGCAAATATTCTCCTACCACTCTTGCATTTTCCACAAGGTTTTCTTTTTCAATAACTTCCATTACCAGCTGGAAACGAAGCATATCGATGAAGTTACCTCCGAAAGTGGAATTAATTCTTGAGCTTTCTCTGAAAACATTGTTCGGAACTTCATCAAATTTTTCTTTATTGGCTAAAACTCCGCAAACCTGCGCTTTTTTACCGAAAGAAATAATATCCGGTTTTGCTGTAAAATGCTGGAATGCCCACATTTTACCTGTAATTCCGATACCGGTCTGAACTTCATCAAAGATTAAAAGAATATCATGCTGATCGCAGATTTTTCTCAATCCTAATAAAAATTCGTCTCTGAAGTGGTTGTCTCCTCCTTCAGCCTGAATCGGCTCAATGATAATGCATGCCACTTTATCAGGATTCATTAAAATCGCTTCTTCGATATTTAATAAAGCCAGTCTTTCATTTTTAATAGTCTCTTCCAAATTCTCTTCCGTAATCGGGAAAGTAAGTTTAGGATTTAGGATTCTTGGCCAGTCGAACATCGGGAAATACTGATATTTTCTCGGATCTGAAGTGTTGGTTAAACTTAAAGTATATCCGCTTCTTCCGTGGAACGCCTGTCTGAAATGGATGCAGATTCCCGCTTCCACATCAAGACCTTTTTCGAAATTTTTACGCGTTTTCCAGTCGAAACATGCTTTCATCGCATTTTCTACCCCTAAAGTTCCGCCTTCAATAAAAAAAGCATACTGCAGTTCTTCAGGAATTACCACTCTTTCGAAAACTTCTAAGAAATGCGCATATTCTTCAGAATACACATCTGCCAAAGTGGGTTTGTTGACCGCCATTTTTCCCAGCCATGCCGATTTCTCAACGATATAGGGATGATTGTAACCGATGGATGCCGAAGCAAACATGGAAAACATATCTAAATATTCTCTGTCTGTAAGTTTATCATACAGCCATGAACCGTGGGATTTTTCAATATCCATCACGAAATCGAAACCATCTGCCAAAACGTGTCTGCCAACGGTTTCTTTTACTTTATTTGCTTTTATTTCAATTGTCTGTTCCATTTTTTAAATAAAAATCTTAGGGGTGATTTAAAATTTAATAATAATTTGAGACTTAAAAATCTGTTTCCAAATTTTCAAACTCATGATGTTAGTTTTTAAAGGTCAAACTTAATTCCTTGTGCTAAAGGTAAGTTTGTAGTATAATTAATCGTGTTGGTCTGTCTTCTCATATAGTACTTCCAAACATCCGATCCGGATTCTCTTCCGCCTCCGGTTTCTTTTTCTCCACCGAAAGCTCCGCCGATTTCCGCACCTGAAGTTCCGATGTTTACGTTGGCAATTCCACAGTCTGAACCTGCA
>NZ_JBBCQL010000206.1:0-8325 GCF_037149975.1 Chryseobacterium sp. VD8
GAATACTTTAATAAAACTGGAAGATGGCAGAGTTTACAGGTTAAATGAAGTGAGAGATACCTACAGTGTTGTTGATGGATTCTATGAAGAAGACAAAGAAAACATTTTCAATGCAGAGTTTTTACAGATGGCTCTTCCTAAAATAAAAATAGGGTTTAGTGAAGATCTCAAAGATGAAATGAAAGAGACTTTTGTAAAAGCAACCAAAAATTTTGGCTTATATTTTATTGATCTGGTTGAAAATCCCAAGGATGCTGCATTTCTGATTAAAAACAGAGAGAATAGATACTTTTTGACACGGCGTACCATTGAAATGGAAGAGCAGGGATATTCTATGTTCTTTCATCAGCCAGATATTTTTGAATTTATCAAGGAAATAGAATATATAGCGCAATGGAACGCTGTTATTGATCTGGACAATCCTCAGAATAAAATACCGTCGGACGATTATGAGATTGTATTTGAAAGCATTGAGGGACAACAGATCTCTAATGACAATACGAATGAAATATTCGGACAAATCCATATTGATCCGAAAAATATAGTGTTAAAATACAGAAATGAAATAGTCCCGGCTTTCAGATGTCATCTGGAAATGAAAAATACTGATCCCGATAAACAGTATTATGTCAACTTTTTATACATGAGCGGATCTTATGGTATTCAAAATTTCAACGCAGGCAATAACGGTCTGCTTAGGGGGACTGAAAAAGTAGCCGTAAATATTCCCGGACATGGTCTTATCTGGACATTCATTCAGGAAGAATATACTAATAATAAGATCAATGAATTACAGGATTTTCTTCTCGTTTTTATTTCCAAAGAGTCTATTACGCTCAACCCATTGGAACAGGAACACCTTAAATTCAGAACAGAAACATCAAGATCCCTGAGTTTTGATGAAAGAACATCCAAGCAGACCTTCTCACTGCCACGGACAGACTGGACCGTAAAAAAGATCCCGATCAGAATTCTGTACGATCACAGAACATTTAAGGAAACTGTACTTCAGACCATTAAAAGCCGTGAAATACTTGTTCCCAATGATCTTCAAAAAAAACGCTGGGGCGGACAACCTATGAATAACGGTTTCATTCTTTCCGCAGAGGTGAAAGAAAGAACTCTTAAATCTCTTGTAGGCTTATATGAAGTAGTTTTACAGGTCACCCATACTACAAGAAAAATTCCGGACAACAACAGAGTAGCAATTCTGCTGCATGACAGTTTTGCTGATTCTTTGCGCTTTCTCAAATTTAAAGACGGAAAAGCAACAGTAAATATTACAGCTTACGAAGATTTTACCGCCGCCGCCATTTTATATGACGGGACTGAGTTAGAATTGGATTTAAGTGAGATCCCCAGGCTGCCCAGAAAATTTTATGCTTATCAACCGACAAAACCCTTTAAAAAAACAGTAAAAGCCCTCCTGCAGCATGAAATAAAATTCCCGGATGACCTGCAGAAAGGCAGATGGGGAGGAAGTGCGATCAGTAACGACTGGCAACTTTCGGCGGAAGTAAAAACAGAGAACGATTCTCACAGAATCATATTAACCGTACAAAACACTCAGCAAAAAACTGAAAAAGAAGTCGCTTTCCTCCTGCATGACAGCTTTGGAGAAGAGCAGACCATGTTTGCAAGAACATTAAACGGAACTACCCGATGCAGCTTTAAAAGCTATGAAGCATTTACGGTAGGGATTTATATTGAAGACGGAACAAAATTAGAACTAGATCTCAATAAAAAACAAGGTTTTCCTGAATCTTTTTATTATAAACTTTAGAAAGATTTGAAGCTATAAGATGAACAAAGAAAATTATGCAAATCATAAAATCTAACTGTTTATCATTATTATTTTTTAGGAGTGTCTCACTAGCTGATTAAATTATAATGAATTGATATGCTTATGAGCAATAAAAAAAACAAAAATATGTTTTTAATCCTTTTAATTCAAGAATTTTAATTTATCGTTTTGTGAGATTTGTTTATTCATATAATTAAGTCTTCTCTTTTATTTACAGTTTCTCAAAAAATAAAAATCAAAGCAATTTAAAATAAATTGCTTTTTATAATATTTTTTTGATAAAAATGAAACTTGTAATTCTTGCTTAATTTGATTTAAACGAACTAAATCATCGACAAAAGTGTTTGAAGATACGCTCGTTAAGGTCACAAAAACCCAAAAGCGCCAACTAAAAACAGTTGGCGCTTTTTTATTTAACATTCCTCGTAATTAGTTCTTCCTCAGGAAACCTATTTCACCTACCCGCCTAAACAGTAAAATTTCACTATGAAACATTTGATTGAACGGGTAAAATGAGCAGGAACACTAAACTATAAATGGAGTTTCGGTTTTTATTATTTCATTAATTTTTTTATTATATGCAATCCGGCTGATATTTCCTGAATTATTTCGTCATGTAATATTGAAAAATCTACATTTTGGTCAGTCTTATTTTCCCAGTATAATACCTTTTCCGAAAGCTTTATCAATCCGGCTGTTCCGGCTGTTCCCTTCAGTTTATGAAGACTTTTTTTCAGATCATCCATATTTCTTTCTGCAACAGACCGCTTTATATTATTTTCTGCCTGAGTAAGCTCGGTAATCACCAGATTTAAAAATAACCCTTTGAAATCTTCATCATCACCTGTTTGCTGCTGTAAAAACTCCATATCTAGGTTGCTTTCAGCAGTTACATCATACTCCACATCCGTTTCTTTTTCCGAAATATATTTGCTCAACATTTCCAAAAGTTCAGCTTGACGTAAAGGCTTAGGAAGGAAATCATTCATCCCGGATTGCAGGCATTTTTCTTTTTCTCCAAATGTTGTTCCGGCTGTCACTCCGAGGATAGGAATTGTTTGATATTCCGGAAGTTTTCTAATTTCCCTTGTTGCTTCAATACCGTCCATTACCGGCATCTGGACATCCATCAGGATAAGAGAAAAGCTCTGTTTTCTGCATTCTTCAAGTGCTTCCAGTCCATTTACAGCTTCCGTAAGCTGTACATCAGGAATAAGGGATTGCATTATTCTGCTGTTAAGCAGCATATTCACAGGATTGTCGTCCACTAATAAAACATGAAGACCAGGAGCATGTAAAGAAGTTTCTGTTTTTGTTTCCGTAGCTGTCGGCAGTTGTTTTTCATTATTTTCTGTCGCTCTCCTTAAAGTTTTATACAGATCTTCGGATTTAATCGGCTTTAATAAAAAATAAGAGTTTTCTTCCTGTCGGAAGGAGTTAATAACATCATGTTCTTCTGAAGATGTATGAAGGATCACCAAAGGAGAAGTTTCTTTCTGTTTACTAAATAACCCCTTAATTTTTTTTTTCGTTTCCAGCCCGGAAATAACGGGCATATGATAATCCATGAGAATAATATCAAAACGTTCTCCCGCTAACAAAATCTGTAAAGCTTCCATCCCATTCGCAGCCAGCCTGGATTCTATATTTTTATAAGCCAGCATATGCTGCAGAATGATTCTGTTTGCTTCGTTATCGTCAACAACAAGTACTTTGCTGATCTTCAGTTCTTCATCTTTATTTGCCGCAGACATTTCATACGGCACTTCGATATCGAAGAAAAATACAGATCCTTTGTGTAGTGTACTGTTTAACCTGAGTTCACTTCCCATATAGCCCAGAATATTATTTGAAATGGTAAGCCCGAGTCCGGTTCCTCCGTAACGTTTGCTGATGGAGCTGTTTTCCTGTGTGAAAGCATTAAAAATAGACTGCTGTTTTTCAACGGGTATTCCAATTCCGGTATCCCGCACTGCGAAACGGAGCCGTATTTTCTCATGATCCATCCATTGCTTTTCTACTTTCAGTTCTATTTCTCCCTGTTCTGTAAATTTTACAGCATTTCCTAAGAGGTTGATAAGGATCTGTTTCATTCGGGATTCATCAATCAGGATCGTTTCCGGTAAACCGGGTTCAATATTCAGCAATAATTCTATATCTTTTTTTTGGGACTGGTATAGAATCACGTTGATGACCTGACTTACCATATCATAAACATTACTTTTATCAATCAAAAGATCCATTTTTCCGGATTCAATTTTAGAGAAATCTAAAATATCATTAATGATCGTAAGTAAGTTCTCCCCCGATTCGTTAATATAGTTGAGATACTGCATTTGTATCTCGTTAAGCGGAGTTTTTAATAATAGATCTGAAAAGCCGATCACACCATTTAACGGCGTACGGATCTCGTGGCTCATGTTGGCAAGAAATTCTGATTTTGCTTTGCTTGCAATGTCGGCCATTTTTTTTGCATCCTTCAGTTCATTGTTTGTTTTTACTGTATCGCTTATATTCTGTACAGAAATAATGATCCCACCAGTAACTCCGTCTGAAAGATACCATGGTCTTACTTCTAGGTTATAATACTGAAGACCGTCTTCCTGCTCCAGCACAAAGTTTTCATTTTTATAGGTCTTTCCTCTTAATGCATTAAGATAAATCTCTTTCCTTTCTTTCGGGACATTGGGTGAAACTGTAAAAATGTTCTGACCGATGAGATCAAGATGATTCATATGAAATTCATCCTTCCAGCTGCTGCTTACGGATATATAATTAAGGTCTTTATCAAACATGGCAACCGCAGTGGGTACGTAAGTTACAAAAGACTGCAGCATTGCTTCTTTTCTTGCCAGTTCCAGATATATATTTTTAAAAGCATTGATATCCTGAATAATTCCGAAAATCTTTGTACATATGCCATCTTCGAATTCCGGAATTCCTTTTACCCTAACCCAAATCATAACGCCATCATTACGTATAAGCTGAAACTCTTCATCATAGGCTATTCCTTCTGATACAGCTCTTTCGAATAAAAATCTCATTCTGGACCGGTCTTCTTCTTTATAAAACTGCAAAGCACTTTCAAAATCAGGCTGCAGCCCCGGATCTATTCTATGAATTTCTTTTGTCGTCTGCGACCAGAATACAGAATTATTTTTCAGATTCACTTCCCATCCTCCTACCTGAGCAACAGCGCTTGTTTGCTCAAGTATTTTTTTCGTGTACAAAAGGTCACTTTCCAACATCATCCTTTCCGTTATATTAAGTGCTGTACTTAGTACATAAGGCTGTCCTTCCCTATTGATCTCCACTCTATTATGATACATCCAGACAAGCTCCTTTCCGTCCTTTGTTTTCAGGATCATTGTTCCAATGTCTTCCTTATTCTGATTAATCTTCTGTAAATAATCTTCCAGCAGCTTCCAGTTTTTTTCGGGGACAAGATCTTTTAAATTCAATCCCGTGACTTCATTTTCAGAATAATGCAAAATTTCTCTGCCCTTTCTGTTGACCTCAAGAATATTACCTTCCATATCATGCATACTCATCAGTCCGATAGCATTTTCAAAAAAGCTTCTGAAACGGCGTTCCGATCTTTCCAGCTGCAGTTTCTCCTCAATATGCTGAGTAATATTGGTTCCGAAGCAAAAAATCTCGGAATGACTATGATTCCGTTTCATATACCATTCGATGATTACCTGTTGGCTTTCATTCATCTTTGTAGAAGTGGTTATCATCAATTCTTCACCATTCTGAAGAAAATTTTTGACTTTCAGCTTAATATCTTCACTCTGATCTCCCAGAAGTTTTAAAAAATCAAGATGATATGGCTTGCTGTTGTTTTCAAGATGGAATGCCTTTTCAAAAGCCGGATTTATATCTTTGATAATAAGATTATCATCCAGTACACAAATAGGATTATTCGAAACAGTAAAGATCTGCTGAAAATATTCTGCGTGAACATTTTTTCTTTTAGCCATTAAAAGTCTGGTAACTGCTTCTCCCAATTTCTTAAGAGTAGAAATCTGCTCTTTAGATAATGATTTCGGCTCGTAATCGAAAACGCAGAGTGTTCCTAAAGCAAAACCTTCGTCATCCAAAAGCGGAACTCCCGCGTAAAAACGAATACCCTCTTCAATAATCAGCGGATTGCCAGATGATCTTTCGTCTGATAAAGTATCGTTAATAACGATTGTCTGCCCTGTAGCAACAGAATATTGACAGACTGTATTTTTACGGTCTACTTTATCCAGAGATATCCCGATACAGCTTTGTATCATTTGGGTTTCGCTTTCCATAATGGCAATGAGCGCATTTTGGCAGCCGGAAATAAGACATGCTGTTTCTGTAAAAACGTCCAGCTGAGAATCTTTAGATAAGTTCAACAAATCAAAAAGTTCCAGCTTTTTCATCCTTTCTTTTTCGTTATCAGGAACCATATAATCGCTCATATTATTAACCATAAATCATTATAACTCTAAATATAATAAGAAAATTTATATAAAAAGTTTTTTTTAGCAAATATGAGCATTATATCTCACAACAACGAGACAAGCAATTACTTTTTAAAAGGCTTCTGGCATTTTATTCTTAAATATTATTTTTATATGCAAATCTCAGATGCAGAACAAAGTTTCGATCCTGTTTCGCTATTTTTTGAATAAGCGTAATTAAGGAACAGATCATCGAAGATGTTTTTATATTAAGTATTCCTAATTTTCAGAAGCAGGTTATCTTATTATCTCTACAAAAATCATCTAAAAAGACAGAAGCATCTTAAGATTTTAAAGCTTAAATTTTATAAAGAGCTTAAAGCCAGTGGAGAAAATTTTATTACGCAAGATGGCAAATTACAAGATCAATCAAAAGAGCAATTATGCGAATCTGATGACATTTATATTTAACATAAAAATCTTGGTTATCTCATATAATGTTCTTAAATTTAATGTAGATTAAGTTTGTTAATATAGTTCATTTTAAATGAATATTATTTAATACACCTTCAAATTCACCCAATCATGAAAAAACAAATCTTTATCTCCGCTCTGGTTCTGGTAGCAGTTGCTTTAGGAACCAATCTTGTTTTGGCGCAAAATTCTGATCACGCCAGTTCAACAGTAAATATTATTTTAGCAGATGTTATTTCAATGGATATGGGAACTGCCGCTTCAGGCAACGCTGTAGATTTTAACTATGCGAATACAGCAGATTATAATTCTTCAAAAAATGTGACGGTTCCCAATAGCTTAGTCATCATTTCCTCTAAAAATTTTGATATAAAAGTAAAATCTGAGGGCGCAAACTTTGTAAGCGGCGCCAACGTAATTCCAGTAGATGTATTACAGGTAAAAGCAATACCCGGCGGAAGTTTATCAGGAACTCTCAATGAGGTCACCTTATCTACAGCCGATCAGGTTCTGGTAAGTAACGCCGCTTCAGGTGCGAAACAATCTTTAAATATTGCTTATTCTATTTCAGCACAAAAAGCATCGAATGTACTTCTGGGAAAACCTAAAGGTACCTATACACAAACGGTAACTTATACTGCCACTGCACTGTAAGTAAACGTCAGTTTTTCTTAAATAAGCCCTCAACACTTTTTGTATTGAGGGTTTTTCTATTTGACACAAATAATTGATCGTGTAGTTATTTTACTACATGAACTTCCGTTTTCCACTACAAAGAAAATTTTTTCGCCGACATAAATTTGCAGTGTTCAAAGGGAACAAATAAACAAGAATAAAAATTAAAAATAAATATCATGACAAAACAAATTGCAATCGCAGCATTAACTATCGGAGCATTCATTTTAGGAACTAACAATGCTCAGGCGCAGAACACCACTGCAACAACAACGGTAAACATTACCCTAAATGATGTAATCTCTATCGATGCAGGAAGTACTGCAATTGGAAACACTGTAGATTTCAACTATGTTACTGCAGCAGACTATAACTCAGATCAAACAGTAACAAAAGCCAACTCATTAAAAGTTACTTCAACAAAGAATTTTAATGTGAAAGTAAAAGCAGGAGGTGCGAATTTCATGAATGGAACCAACCTAATCCCTGTTAGCGTATTAACAATTAAAGCAGCTACCGCTTCAGGAACTATGGGAGGAACAAAAAGTGCTGTTGTTTTATCTTCAACAGATCAGACATTAGTATCAAACGCTCCGCTTGGAAGTGCCTTAACACTGAATTTAGACTATACCATTCCTGCAGCGAAGTCTTCTTCTTCTGACATCTTAGGTAAACCTGCAGGAACGTACACGCAGACCGTAACTTATACTGCAACAGCTTTATAATAAAAACACAGAAATTCATACGCGCCCTAAACACTTAGAAAAGTATTAAGGGCGCATATCATAAAATACTAAAATATCATGATAAAACAAATTGCAATCGCAGCCTTAACAATCGGAGCAAGTATATTAGGAACCAACAATGTTCAGGCTCAGAATACAACCGCAACAACAACCGTAAACATTACTCTGAACGATGTAATCTCTATTGATG
>NZ_JBBCQL010000207.1:0-8241 GCF_037149975.1 Chryseobacterium sp. VD8
ATCACTGTTGTAAACCAGAGATACGCTTGGCTGGAATCCTCCGATTCCTGCAGGAATTTCTATAGGATACTGTACATTGGCACTTCCCTGCTGATTAGGGGTAGGCGGAGAAATAAGGTTAATCTTCGATCCCGGATTGGCAATAGGCATATCATCAAATCCTGTAGGCGCTGAAGCACCAGTTTCCGGGCTTTCCGGTTGTCTGGATACTCCTGCTATATAACGAGCCTGTTTCAGCAAAGTATGCAGAACGATATATTTTTTAGCCGTATTGACACTGTCTATATCTGCCTGAAGCCATCTTTTCTGTTTATAATCAAACGTAAAGGCAGCAATATCTTCTTCCTTATATCCTTTGGGAAGCTTATCCTTATCATAAGGAAGATGAACCGTTACAGACCGGGACGTTTTGTTGGTGAGAAAAAAACCGGCATATCCGGAACTTACATTCACTGTTGAAAGATCCAAAGGCGGAAGATCAATGGTTCTTAATCCCGTCACAATACTGGACGCATCTTTATAAATAAGATTAACTCCTGAATCACGGTAAGAGTCTACGGAAGAAATATGATCCTCTCCTGATATATCTTTAACAATGTTTTCTTCTAAAACCGAAGCCTTATTCTGTATAAAAGCAACAGGAATTGAAAGATTCTCTTTTTTACCGAGAGACAGATATTCAAATTCATTACCTTTCAGGGCAATCTTTTCTCCCTGAACTTCAACAGCCGAAATTCCTGCAGAAGGATTGACATATCCTCTGATATAGCATACTTTATCATTGTATACTTTTGAAACAATTTCATATGCCTTGTGCGAAGCCGTTTTGTTTTCTACAATTCTTACATTTTTAATATGATAGTAGTCTCCTTTTCCTAAAGAATTAAACAATACTGTATTATTCCCTTTTTTCAGAAGACCGGCATCTATATTCTCAGAAACCTCACTCCATCCGGATTTTTTGTATTTTATATATCCCCCGACTGCAAAGCTCCCGTTGATACTTCTTGTGACTGAATTAATGTCTGAATAGCCGTCTACCTCATACTTTAATGCGTAGGACTTACCCGGAAGTATATTTCCCAGATACACATCAAAGATATTATCGGAAGCATCTTCATCTCTTTCACCATCCTTATTTCCGATCTCACCGATAAAGCCGGATTTCACAAGATTTGAATTGGTAAACGGAACTGCCGGATATCCCGCAGGGGTTATGAGTCGACCGGCATTAACCGTAAAGCCTTCTGACCATGCAGAATCTTTTTTATTTCCGGATAAAGAAGTAAGATCTGGAGTTTTGCCTGCCTTTAAATTCTCTCCTTTCAGGGAAGGCTTTAAGAAGCCGCAATCTATTTTGAAGGAATTTGCATATTCCTTATGGTTCTTTACATTTCTTTCACTCTCTGTATTTCTGTGGGAAACGGTATAAAAAGTCCAGCTGCACAACGACAGAACAATGGGTATGAAAACCGGAAGCATTTCAAGTTTTTTGTTCCCGGAAAATAATTTTTTTAAAGGACGATTCATGGTATTCGTGTTTTTTAATTAATAAGGAAATTAACGCCTTTTCCTTCCTCAGGAATAAATATTTTAATATTATAATAACCAACAACAGGAGGAATATTCATTGGAATGGTAAAGTCTGCTGAAGGTGGGTATTGCCCCTGTTTAATCAGAACACCCAAGCTGTTGAATATTTTTACGGTAAGTGGTTTAATGGATTTTAACTCCACCTTTACGGTGAGGTTTCCGTCATGGGACGGATTAGGAGACACACTGATTTTCTTAAATAAGGAAGTACTCTGTAAGGCATCATAATCTGCCTGAGTTAATACAGAAAGCGGTTTATTAACTTCACAGCCCAGTTTGTTTTTTATTTTAAGCTGATAGGTTCCCGTTCCGTTTAACAGGAAAGGAGCGGTACCGGTCGTCTGACCTGCCGGTGAAGTCAGAACATACTGATAGGAATCTGTATTTAGATCCAATTCTATAGGATTTCCCTGCCACACATAATGATCGTCAATATTCTGGTTAACAATACCTTCCAGATCAAATGTTCTTATAATATCGTTTTGTCCGGATTTCTGTATAATCAGCTTATAATTGTCCGGCAACAGATTATTAAAGACAATAGGATTGGTCGTTCCGGAAGTTGGAGCTACAATAACCTGATTACTGTTCAGGCTTTTTAGAGAATAGCTGAAAGGGAAAAGATCTGAAGGAACGGAAACCTTTACAATTCCGCTACCCAAATCAGTACAGGTGCTCACCATCTGGATATTCTGTTCGCTCTGGAAATCTTTAAGATTGAAAGTAAAATACTCGGTACCATCATGATCAATATCCCACATAATATCTTTAAAAACATACTTATCTCCGATTTTCTCTCCTAAGATATCGGTGGAAATATCATTCTGATAATTGCTTTCATTGGCAAATAGTCTTAATATAACCTTATCACTTGGAGAAAGCCCGGAAAGAGTAAGATAGAGATATGTTTTTACAGTCTGAGTTCCAGAATTTTTTACTTGCGCTTTCCACATTCTTAACATATCCCGTTTGGGATGCGCGGAAAGGAGATCGGCTTCTTTGAAGCTGAAAGACTGGTTATTATCTCCCCACAAAACGAAAGTCCCCTGATTTAAAGTTTCCGGATTCTGATAATTCGTAGCTTTTAAGGCATTTAAAGACATAATAATATGTTCATCTTCAGAATTTTTTGACTGCTTCTGATAAAGACCAAAAGCATCATCTCTTCCAATTCCTGTAATCCTGAAATTGTAATTCTTATTTTTTTTTGAATCCCACAGGATATCGCCTGCATAAGAAACATAATTTTTCTCTGAAATATCGTTTATAGTGATACCATACTTCACAGAAAGATAGGTTTCTATTTTTTGTTTGTCAATAGTGGAAAGATTATTATCGAACACTAAGATCTCAGGAATAAGAAGGGTAGGATCTGTTTTTTTATTCAAAAGAACAATCGGGTTAATTTTCTTGCCGGTATCGGTTTTGGTAAAAGTCAGGATTTTAGAACTTAACTGAGGGCTGTTTATCCTTAATGTATCTGAAAAATCATCAATCCCCAGACTGCTGATCACGGAACTTCCTATTTTTCCGTAGACCTTTTTATCCGTTCCTCCAAACTTATTGCTTACAAAAAATAAAGAGGGCTGGTTCAGGTTTCCGTCCAGTTTCTTAAAAAATGATCCATGAACAGGATCTTTTACCAGATGATAATTCATTAGCCTGCCGGTTAAGGTGTCTGTAGGAGCAATACTATCCTTTACATTGTTTTTGCGGAAAGAAAGTCCTGCAACACCTCCAAAAACGGTGGTTTGGGAAAACAGGAAACAAGATACAAATAAGGTTATTAGTGTTAATATTTTACTCATGATTCTGAAGTTTACAGGTTAATACATAGAAATTAGTTCAAAGTTTGCAATTCTCTTGGGCTCGTGCAAAGACCTAACTGGTCAAATGCTTATTACAACTAGTCAAATTCTTTTTGAGAAAAAAGACTGGTTGAATGCAGAAGCTGTTTCCAAGGGATTTTTTGTTGTGTATTTGAGAAACTACCCGAAGGGAAGCACAGAAAAAGGACCTCTGTATAATTTTTTTTCATATTTAATGTTAGTTTTAAAGTAGCTAATATACTGTTTTTGATTATTTTAAAGTCATCTTAAATAATTTTTTTTTCTCCAGATCGATTTTATTTGTATGTTAAACATTGTTATTTTGTTTCGTCATATTTATTTTTTGGGTTAAAGCGCATATTCGGAAATATCATTTTTTCTTTCTTTCACAAAGCTAATCTCCCGAAACGACAAAACTTGACGTATTGTATAAAAGATACATTTTTTTGAAAAATGTTGAAAAAATCATAAAGAAATCATTACAACGAAATTTTAAAATACTTTTCCATTCAATTGTAACTAGTTCTGATGACCTTATTTTTTTCTTTTTAAAAAATTCCGTCATAGGCTGTAGTGATCATCTGCAGATTCGGAAATATAGGAGTCTGTATTTTTAGATTGAGGAAAAATATCTTTTGGGATAAAAGATAGGTAATTAATATGGAATTTCTTTTCTACTGTATGTGATCAAAAAGTACCAATGCTACTGAATCTTTTAATTAGAATAGAGCTTGGGGAGTAAAAAGCAGAATATTTTTTCTATTCAGATGAGCTAACTTTTTGCATAGTCCTGAGATTTTGATACTGATCCGAAATAATTATAAAAACCTTTGATGAACCGGATAAAAAAAAGACCTACATTTCTGTAAGTCTTTTTGCTCCTCCTGCTGGGCTCGAACCAGCGACCCTCTGATTAACAGTCAGATGCTCTAACCAACTGAGCTAAGGAGGAATGTTCTATTGTTTTAGTAGTGCAAATATAAATGGAATATTAATATCAAGCAAATTTTTATTTTAAAAATAATTAAAAAATTCCTTTGTTAATGGGTGGTTTGAAGGTTATTTGATTATATGTCAGGTAATTAAAATAGAGGGTTGAGGCAAAACTTCTGTCGTGAAATTCAGTAAAAAAGAGGCTGTATTTCTGCAAATTTTTTTTGCTTCCCCTCTTTATAATATTTGGGGTTTGTTTATTTTGAATTTCATATATTGGATTGAATGACAATTATTTGTGAGGCTGAAATATTATTGTTTTCTACGAGTATTCGAAATGGTTTTAAGGAGTATTCGCCTTTATAAAATGTATATCAGAAGATATAAAAAGTTTGATAATAATTTTATGCCTGCAGTGTTTTAGGAATCTCAAATGAAATTCTGTCTGAAAATTCATCGATAAAGCCTTGTATACTTTCTGTTTTCGTCATTGGGAAGACCTTCCGATAATGATTGATTTAAAAATTTTTAGAAGGTTTTGCTGTAAGTATACCACACTGAGCGGAGCCAAAGCGTACAATGAAGCAAAAATACTTTCATAAAATTCTCCCGAAATCCTTCGACTGTTGTTCGGTGTTCCTTCGGAAAAAATCCCATTTTTCCGAAGCCGATCCGAAGAAGACCCGAACATGATCCGAAGAAATGGGTTTTCAAACCGGTCAAAACCGGTCAAAAGCAGTCAAAACCCGTCAATATTTTTTTATAATCGTGAAAACACAACGGAATGCTGTAATTTTAGTTCGTTAACCGGAAAAATTTAGAAAAGAATGAATGAAATTATAATAACTGAAAAGCGGAAAGCTTTAAAGTCAGTAAGGGTAATAGAAAATAAATTTAAATCAGTCCCAGTCTGCGGCAATGAATTTCATGCTGCTTCCCTGATCATTTTTTAAAGTCAGAAAATGTCCTTCCACTTTGTAATGATTCATTGTTTTAATATTCCGGGAGAAATCATTTTCCAGTTTCATATTCGGGCACGCCATTTCTGTGGAGGCAACTTGCGAAATTTTTAATTGACTCTCCTTTTTAAATTCAGATGTAAAAAACAGTTTATTGCATCCCATAAAGGCGGAAGTTTTTATTTTTCCGTTTTCAAGAGGAGAGGTAAGATCAATTTTAGCATTGCTTTTTATTAATTCTTCTTTAGAGTAACTGCCAAAAGAAACCAGCATCCATTCTCTCTGGATCTGTGGATTTTTTACGGCTGCGGAAGAGCAGTTTAAAACAAAACTCAGGCACAAAACTGTTAAAATTGCAGTGAATATCTTTTTCATAAGCCACCGGAATCCATTTTCATACCATTCTCAGACATCAGACAGTAAAAAAATTACTAAATTAGCGACACAAAAATTATTTTATAAAATGAAAAGAATATTACTACTATTCACTTTCCTTTTAAGTTTTGTCCAGATGAGGGCAGACGAGGGAATGTGGCTGTTAATGCTCGTGAAAAGACTGAATGGGGTAGACATGCAAAAAGAAGGATTGCATCTTACACCGGAAGAAATTTATTCTGTCAACAATTCGAGCTTAAAAGATGCAATTGTAAGCTTTGGAGGATTCTGTACAGGAGAGATTGTTTCTAATCAGGGTCTTATTTTCACCAACCACCACTGTGGATACGGTGCTGTAGCAGCAGCTTCTACACCGGAGAAAGATTATCTGAAAAACGGTTTCTGGGCAATGAAGCAGAAAGACGAATTCAATGCTAAAGATCTTTACGTGAGATTTTTGGTAAGAATGGATGATGCTACGCAAAGAATCAATTCTAAATTAAACAACAATATGTCCGCGGCAGAGAGAAAAGCTGTGATCGACGCTGAAACAAAAGCGATCCAGTCTGAAAACTCTGAGAACGGGAAATACACAGTAGTTGTAAGAGACTTTTTCAACGGAAACGAATTTTACTATTTTGTTTATCAGGATTATAAAGACATCAGATTGGTGGGAGCTCCGCCTTCTGCACTGGGAAAATTTGGAGGTGATACCGATAACTGGGAGTGGCCAAGACATACGGCAGACTTTACGGTTTTCAGAGTATATGCTGATGCAGCGGGAAATCCGGCGGAATATTCTCCAAGCAATGTTCCTTTAAAACCAAAACATTTCCTACCGGTTTCTCTGAAAGGTGTAAAGCCGGGAGATTTCTCCATGATCTTGGGATATCCGGGAAGAACCAACCGTTACCTGACTTCTTACGGAATTCAGCAGATGGTAAACAAAGACTATCCGGCTTGGGTTGAAGCGTCTAAATTAGCCATGGATGTAATGAAGAAGTACATGGATAAAGACAAAGGAACTCAGCTGAACTATGCTTCCCAATATGCTTCTGTAGCGAACTACTGGAAAAACAGACAAGGTACTATTGATGCCGTTATTAAAAACGGAACCATCACAGACAAGCAAAAAATCGAAGAAAGATTTAAAACCTGGGCGGTACAACCTGAAAACGTGGTTGAGTACGAAACAGTTTTAGAAGATATCGGACTTTATTACAAGCAGACTTCAGACAGAAATGTGGAGAGAATGTATATGACGCAGCTTTCCAGAAATTCTAAATATTTCGCACTTGCACTACAGGTAGGAAATGTTCTTCAGGCGTATGCAAAACAGGATATGGCAGGAAGACTGGCAATGAAGCCGAAAGTAGAGGCAGCATTGAAATCAGCCTACGAAAACATCAATATCAAGCTTGAAGGCGAAATGATGAACTCTATGGTAAACCTTTACCAGACAAGAGTAAACAAAGATGTAGCTTCTGAAACCATTATGGGACTGGATGCTAAAAATCTTTCGAATGTTGCTTACTCTTCAATCTTCGCCAACAAAACTTCTGCAACAAACTTTATGCTGAATCCTGATCCGTTGAAACTGGATGCAGATCCACTTTGGAAAATTGCAAACGGAATTATGGCAGATCAAAAAGCTTCTGCAGAAAGATTCGTAAAAATTGATGATAATTTTGCTAAAAACAACAGATTATTCTTAGCAGGATTAATGAAGGCAATGCCTGAGAAAAAATTCTATCCGGATGCAAACTCTACCATGAGATTAACGTACGGAACGGTAGATAAATTGCCGATCAGATCAGACAGAAACTACTTCGGAATTACCGATAACTATTATACTGACATGACGGGTCTTGTAGGAAAATACAAGAAAGGAGATGAAGAGTTTGATCTTCCGCAGAGAGTGATCGATCTTTATAACCTTAAAGATTTCGGTCAGTATGCAGATGCAAAAGGTTATATGCCGGTAAATTTCCTTTCCAACAATGATATTACAGGAGGAAACTCCGGTTCTCCGGTAATCGATGCAGACGGAAACTTAATTGGTATTGCATTCGACGGAAACAGTGAGGCTTTAAGCGGAGATATCGTTTTCGAACAGGAATGGCAGAAAACCATCAACGTAGACGTTCGTTTCGTTCTTTGGACGATCGATAAATACGCAGGTGCAAGAAGGCTTATCGACGAATTACAATTGGTAAGAGACGGTAATACTCCTGCAGATACCAAAACAAAAATGCCAAAAGAAGCTCCTGCAAAAGCAAAGAAAAAATAATCTTTAAACAGATACTGAAGCCGCGAAAGTTTACTTTCGCGGTTTTTTTATGCTGAATTTTTTATTACTTTAACCCGATCAAAAAATACATTATTAAAAAATGAAAAGTAAAATTTTCGGGGGCTTGCTGATATTTTTAGCATTATGGAGCTGTCAGAGAAAAGAAAAGGAGAGTTTAAAATATGGACAGGACAAAGATTCTTTACAAACGACTATAAACAAAAACAGTTTACGTACAGAAAAACTTTCGGAAAATGAAGTC
>NZ_JBBCQL010000208.1:0-8233 GCF_037149975.1 Chryseobacterium sp. VD8
CAGAACTGGATTAAAGATATTAATGAAACCCAGAATACGGAAGTACAGTTCCCGATTATTGCAGACAAAGACAGAAAAATTTCAGAATTGTACGATTTTATTCATCCCAATGCTTCTGCAACGGCAACCGTTCGTTCTTTACTGATTATCGATCCGGAAAAGAAAGTAAGGCTTATTATTACTTATCCTGCTTCCACAGGAAGAAATTTTAATGAAATTCTGAGGGTTCTGGATTCTCTTCAACTGGTAGATTCTCATAAAATCGCGACTCCTGTTAACTGGAAAGACGGAGATGACGTAATTGTTCCGCCTTCAATTTCTACGGAAGATGCCAGAAAAATTTTCCCGAAAGGAGTGAAAGAAATAAAGCCGTATCTGAGATATACGCCACAACCGAATACATGATTTATTTGATTTTTTATAGTTTAGTTTTAATTTGTACGAAAATCGCCTCGAAAACTCGAGGCGATTTCAATTGTAGTGTATAGTGAATGTGAAGTGATTGGATCGTAATCTTACTTTACATCATTTGCGATTTGTTTTGCTTTAGATGTAGGAAGGTAGATGCTGAAACCTAAATTGAATGTAATATTCGAATTTAAACCTTCACTGCCAAATCCTGCTCTTCCTCTGTATTTTACTAAACCTTCAAGACCGATGTTTGGGGTAATGAAGTAAGAATAACCCGGCCCTACTCCGAAATCGAAACCTGTAGTAGAATCTGCATTTTCAACAGATCTTCCTCCAATTCCTGCGTTACCTTCTAAGAACCAACGTCCGTGGTTTAGTAAGTTATCAACTCCTTTTTCTCCCGGAGAAAGATAATAACGTCCTAAAGCACCAACTCCGTAAGTAAATTCTGTAGGAGAACCGTTGGTTACTTTGTTGAATCCTAAATCTACATAACCTCCGACAGCAACGTTATCTTCAATAAAGTATGCTCCTTTAGTCTGAATAGCAATATTATACCCACCACCGGTGTTTAAACCGAAATTACTTGATATTAAACTACTACCCACTAACCAGTTTCCCTTCTGGATCTGCGCATTCATTGTTGCAGCCAAACCCGTTACTGCCATTATTCCTGTAAAAATTAGCTTTTTCATAATTTATTATTTTAATATTTTAATGTTGTATCATTTGTGATTTCAGAAAATCAATAAATGTGCCATTCTACTCAATACGTAGTGAAATCATTATCATATTAATCAATGGTATGGTCTTATTAAATGCCGATCATCAGGAGTTTTTATCCTAATAAAATTTACAATAAAAGCAGAATAATTGAAACTACAAGTCCTGCCACCGTGAAAACCATTCCTCTTTTGAATGCTTTGCTTTTAGGATTAAACATCCAGAAGCTTGAAATCACAAAAAAGAACAGGGAAATTCCGAAGAAAGTATTTAGCGGAGAAAGAGTGTCTTTAGACTGCGATTTGTGAAGTTTTGTCATTTTATCCAATACAAATGGCAGTTCCTTTTTAGTGTACTTTGCCTGTCCCGTTGCGGAATCGTAAGTTCCCTGTTTAAAGGTAAGAACAGTACCTTCTGTTTTTTCAACCTCAAGACCTTTAATTCTCAATTCTTTTCCCAGTGCTTTTTCATCAAGATTTTTTTCTACGACCTTATCATACTTTTTTTCTTTTTTCAGAAAATCGGTGTCCCTGTAAATTAATAAAATACCACTTACTGCGTAAACAGCCATTATTCCGGCAAGGAAATAGCCCAGATAACGGTGCGTGATTCTCATAAAACTTCTTGTGTCTTTAATCTTATCCATATATATTGTTTTTGTTTTTTAATCTCAAAAGTGGAAACTGCAAAATTGCAATTCCCACTTTACATGAAGAAATTATTGTGATTCTTTTTTTACAGCTTATACGTTAATGTAACATAGTAGTTTCTTGGCGTAATCGGGTTCACGGAATAATTTTCGTGAACGGTGTAATTTTCTACATCAAACAGGTTTCCGACTTTCCCCTGAATCGAGAATTTCTTCCAGTCGTAGCCAGCTGATAGAGAAACCGTTGTGTAATCTTTTAATTCGAAAATTCTGCTTACCCCGTTTCTCTGCTGCAGACTGTTAGCTCCTGTTTTGGTATCGTTCCATCCGGCAAGTCTGTCTCCAATGTAATATACTCCGGCTCCCACTTTTAAGCCGGGAACCAATTTTGTTAATTTATAAAATACCGAAGCATTCGCAGTAGTTGCAGGAGTTCTTACCAGTCTTTGGTTTTCTACATATCCGAAAGTTTCCGGAGTATCTAAATACACAGAATTGTTATAAGAGAAACCTCCGATAATGGATAAATTTTCTGTTGGATTTCCTGTAATATCAAGCTCAACTCCGCGGCTTCTCATTTTTCCTGCAAAATCTTTGGTAAGTCCTGCCGGATCTACAGGATTTCCTTTATCGTCTAATGCATTCTGATAATAATTTCTGTACAGAATCTGGTAAACCGTTAGATTAACTGCCAAAGCATTGTTCCAGAAATTCTTTTTCGCACCCACTTCGTACTGATCGATGTTGGTTGGCGTTAAAGCTTCTCCGTCTCTTAATTTTCCTACGTTAGCAACAAAAGAGTTTGTATAGGTTGCAAATGCAGAAAAATTATCATTCGGCATATATACAAAGCCTAATTTCGGAGATATTGCCTGATCGGATGACGAAGAGTTGTTAACCAGCGATTTTCCGGTTGTGGAGTTCAGATTTACTAAACCGCTTGTAACGGTTTTAAATTTAGTGTTGATCGTTGGCATATTTTCAATGTAAGACCAACGCAATCCTGCAATAACTTTAAATTCTTTGGTTAAACTGATGAAATCCTGAGCATACACTCCGATTCTTCTTGTATTAATTCTGTTTTTCTCTAACCTTTCAGCAGCAGGAGCACTTCCGTTTGCCCAGGAATCAGGATTGTCCAGATAAAGAATACCATTGCTGTTTCCGTTGGTTCCATACAGATAGCTGTTTCCGTAAGCAAGTCTGTTGGTTGGATTATAGTAAGTGTACGCATCTGCAACTCCATAATCTGCATCTGCCCCGAATAAAACTTTATGGTTTATTTTTCCTGTATTGAATTCACCATTTAAATTCACCTGTGCCGAAGTATAATTCTGTTCGTTATACGTTCTGTTCAAAGGTCTTTTCCAGAAAAGCTTGTCGGTTGATTTTTCGTATCCCCACTGAACTCTTTCCGTAGAAAAATAATCTTTCGTATAATTCTGGTAAGAAGCCGTAGCGTTTAAAGACCATCTTTCATTAAACTGATGATTGAAGGTAACATTTGTTGAAACCTGCTCTACATTCTGATATTGCCAGTCAGCTCCTAAAAAAGCATTTCTCGGAAGAAGATTATTCATCTGGTAAGTATATCCGTCACGCTGCGTGATAGAACCAATTCCGAAATCCGGAGTAAAATCATTTTTAAGATAATCTGCCTCAACGATAATCTGCGATTTATCACTTAAATTAAATAAAAACGAAGGATTGAAATAATACTTTTCAGACTGCACCACATCTCTGAAACTTTCCGCATACTCATACGCTCCGTTCACACGGAAAGCAATATTTTTTGAAAGCGGACCATAAAGATCAACTGTTGGTTTATAAGAATTCCAGCTTCCTGCATTCATTCCTATACTTCCTCCAAAGTTGAACTTAGGTTTTTTTGTAATCATGTTGATAACACCACCTGCAGCCGTATTTCCGTACAGCATTGCATTCGCACCTTTAAGAACTTCCACTCTTTCCAATCCGCTTACTTCAGGAAAAACTCCGCTGTTAATTCTGGAGCCGTTTTTGAATATATTGTCATTTCCTAAAATAAAACCACGTCCTCCGAAACTGTCCTGAGAATTTCCTCTGGAAGAAGTTACATAAATTCCATTGACGTTTTGCAGAACATCACTCAGTTGTTTTGCCTGTTGCTGCTCGATAATTTCGTGAGTAACAATCGCAATTGGCTGAGGTGTTTCCATCATCTTAAGATTAGACTTGGTAGATAATGGTCTTGCCTTGTTGGGATTTCCGGTTTTATGAAGATTAACGTCTTCAATAGTCTGGATTCTAATGGTGTCAGCTTCAACATATTTCATCTGCGCGTCCAAAGAAAGGGTTGCGAATACTAATCCTATTGTGGCTAGCTGCTTTTTCATGATAGTCTATTGTTATTTAGAGTGGTTTTAAATAAAGTGCAAATGTATATTATTATTTAGAATTAATAAAAATTATAAACTGATTTTTGTCAGTAATCTTTAATTTAGAAATTGTGTTTTCCCTTATTTTAGTAGGGATGAGAACTTTAGATTAAATATCTTTGTTAAAAAATAAATCTATGCAGTTAGTAAAAGTCGGACTTTGTGCGTTCGGAATGAGCGGAAAAGTTTTTCATGCCCCGTTTTTGAAAGAACATCCGGGATTTTTTATTTCCGCAATTGTGGAAAGAAGTAAAGAAGAATCTAAAGAAAAATATCCTGAAGCAGAAATTTATCGTTCAGTAGAAGAAATGCTGGAAAACGCCGATATCGAACTCGTGGTTGTCAATACTCCGATTCAGACGCATTTTGACTATGCAAAAAAAACACTGGAAGCAGGGAAAAATGTAGTGGTTGAAAAACCTTTTACCGTAAATGTTGCTGAAGCAGAAGAACTGGCAAAACTGGCGGAAGAGAAAAAATTATTTGTAAGCGTTTATCAAAACAGGAGATTCGACCGCGATTATCTTCAGGTACAGAAAATCATCAACGAAGGAAAACTCGGAAACATCAAAGAGGCGGAAATCCGTTTCGACAGATTCCGTACTGAACCAAGCGGAAAGGCACATAAGGAAAATCCTGAAGCTGTTGGTTCCGGTTCTCTGCACGATTTGGGTTCGCACTTGGTGGATCAGGCAGTTCAGTATTTTGGGTTTCCCGAAAAACTTTTTGCCGATGTTTTTTCCATGAAAGGAAAAGAATTTGCCAATGATTATTTTGAAATTATTTTGTTTTATCCAAATGATTTAAGGGTAAGGCTGAAATCTTCAGTATTCACCAAAGAAGCGCATTTTGCTTATGCTGTTCACGGAGAAAAAGGAAGTTTTTTGCAGGAAAGAACAGATAATCAGGAAAATGAACTCGTTGCAGGAGCCATTCCGGAATATGGCGAAGAATGGACAAAGCCTTTAACAGAAACCGACGGGATTCTGAATTATCTAAATGAAAATAAAGAAACTGAAAGAATTCTCACTTCAAGCGAACCGGGAAATTACATGAATTATTATCAGCAGATTTACGAATTTATCGTTTTCGGATACGCATTGCCTTCACCTGCGGAAGAAATCATCAAAAATATGAAAATCATCGATGCGGCTGTGGAAAGTTCCAGACAGGAGAAAGTGATTTACTTGTAGAATCTTGGAGTTGTAGGGTGAGAGAGTTTGAGAGTTTGAGGGTGTGAGGGTTTTAGTGAGGTTAGGGTATGATTCTTAGAGTAAGATTTTTAAAGTAAAAAATTTATATCAATAAAATATAACGCTTCCACACTCTAAAACTCTCACACACTAAGACACTAAGATACTCAAACTCTCAAACTCTCAAACTCTCAAACCCAACTACGCTTCACCTAAAATCTCCTGAAGTTCAAGCCATCTCATTTCATGGTTTTCCAAAGTTTCAGAGATAGATTCCAGATCGGCAGAAAGTTTGGATATTTTCTCGTAATCTGCTTCATTATTAAGCTGATCTAATATTTTCGCTCTTTTTTCTTCTAATTCCGGCATTTCTTTCTCAATGGTTTCGAGTTCACGCTGTTCTTTAAAAGAAAGTCTTTTCTTTTTTGTATTTGAATTGGTGACTGTTTGAACTGTTTCTTTTACAGGTTCAGATTTTACGGAAACAGATTTCTCCAAAGCGTCTTCTTTGCTTTTCGCTTCGCGGTATTCGGAAAAATTCCCCGTAAAATCACGAATTTTGCCTTCGCCTTCAAAAGCAAGAATATGATCTACGATTCTGTCCATAAAATACCTGTCGTGCGACACAATGATTAATGAACCCTGAAACTGCTGCAAAAAGTTTTCAAGAACCGTTAAAGTCGGAAGATCCAGATCATTCGTAGGCTCATCAAAAATTAAAAAGTTCGGGTTCTGGTATAAGATATACATCAGATGAAGTCTTCTTTTTTCTCCGCCCGAAAGCTTGGAAATAGGAAAGTACTGCGTCTGATCGTCAAATAAAAACAATCTTAAAAACTGGGAGGCAGAAAGACTTTTTCCGTTGGCTAAAGGATAAAATTCGGCAACCTCTTTAATGAAGTCAATCACTCTTTCGTCTTCTTTATACGTAAGACCTTTTTGTGAGAAATATCCGAAATGGATGGTTTCTCCGGTTTCAATTTCTCCTTTATCAGCCGTTTCAAACCCTTGAATAATATTAAGCAAAGTCGATTTCCCCGCTCCGTTTTTCCCTACAATTCCTACTTTTTCACCTCTCTGGAAAGAATAGCTGAAATCTTTCAGCAGCACTTTACTTCCGAAACTTTTATCGATATTTTTAAGCTCAAGAATTTTATTTCCGAGCCTTTTCATTTCAAAATCAAGCTCTAAACCCTGTTTTCTCGTATCGGTTTTGGCGACTTTTTCCGTTTCATAAAAAGAATCAATTCTGGATTTGGATTTCGTAGTTCTTGCTTTCGGCTGCCTTCTCATCCATTCCAGTTCCTTTCGGTAAAGATTGTTGGCTTTATCAATCGTCGCATTCATATTGTCTTCGCGAATCATCTTATTTTCAAGATACGTCGCGTAAGAACCGTTATGAACGTAAAGATTCTTATCTTCCATTTCCCAGATCGTATCGCATACACTGTCGAGGAAATACCGGTCGTGAGTTACCAGTAATAAAGTAATTTTTGCCTTGCTCAGATAACTTTCCAGCCATTCCACCATTTCAACGTCGAGGTGGTTGGTCGGCTCATCCATAATTAATAAAGTATGGCGGTGTTCGGCTCTTGTTTCTGTTAACAGTTTTGCCAAAGCAACACGTTTGATCTGTCCACCGGAAAGTGTTCCCATTTTAGCTTCCAGATCGGTGATTTTTAGCTGCGAAAGAATCTGCTTCATTTCGTTTTCCAGATCCCATGCTTTATGCGCTTCCATTTCAAGAAGAGCTTTTTCAATGAAATCATTGTCTGTGGAATGCAGAGACTGATGATAATTTTTCAGCGCCATAATCGGAGCCGAATCTAAAGTCATCATAAATTCATCAATGGTAAGATTCGGGTCAAAATCTATTTCCTGATCAAACAGCACTACCTGAATATCTTTGCTGATGATTACAGTTCCGCTGTCTGCAATTTCTTTTCCCATCAGGATTTTCAGAAGGGTAGATTTTCCGCTTCCGTTTTTGGCAACAATGGCAATTTTATCTCCTTCGTTTACATGAAAAGTAATATTTTCAAATAAAACTTTTATTCCGTAGGATTTGGTGAGATTTTCGGCAGAAACGTAATTCATTATAGTCTGATGGTTAGATTTTGAAACTTAAACTGAGCCGCAAAAGTACGAAAATGTATCAGAAAAGCGGAAGCCAAGTTCAAAGGGATTTAGATTGTTTTCTTAGTGTAGAATAATAATTAATTAACCGTATGTGTTGATTTCTGTTTTGTTTAATTGTATTTTGTTTGAGTAATTTTAGTTAAAATTAAATATTTTTTGAATTTAATTTATTTTGAATTGATTTTTAATGTAGATTTATATTCCTAAGATTATTAAAAATTAAAACTATGATGCAAATCAACTATTGGGCTGTTTTTGCAGCCGCACTTGTCCCTTTAATAATGGGATTTATCTGGTATCATCCTAAAGTTTTCGGAAAAGCATGGATGAAAGAAGTCGGTTTAACCGAAGAAAAAATGCAGGGTTCCATGATCGGAGTTTTTATATTTTCCATCATGTTATCAGCTTTAATGGCTTTGTTCTTACAGTTTGTAACCATTCACCAGTTTGGCGCGCTCGGAATGGTCGGCGGAGATGAAATGAATGCCAATCCTTCTTATCATGCCTTCATGAAAGACTACGGAATGGCTTACAGATCCTTTGGTCACGGCGCACTGCATTCTTCCATGACGGTATTTTTATTCGTGCTTCCTATGATTGCTATCAATGCGATGTTTGAAAGAAAATCGTGGAAATATACATTAATTAACGCTGCTTTTTGGACGGTCTGCATTACCATTATGGGCGGAATTATCTGCGGC
>NZ_JBBCQL010000209.1:0-8233 GCF_037149975.1 Chryseobacterium sp. VD8
TGATTTTGATTGTAATGCCTAAATCCCATATATGTTATTGATTACCAAATAAATATACAAAACAACAGTCAATCTTACAAATGTTTTAATCAAAGAAACCGCCTCAGTTGTGAGACGGCTTCTTTTTTGTAGACCCACAGGGATTCGAACCCCAGATGACTGAACCAAAATCAGTAGTGTTACCGCTACACCATGGGTCTGTATTTCTATGACGCGAAATTATATAAATTATTTTAAAAATAAAAATGATATTGAAAGAAAAAGTGCTTAGTTATCGATTATTAATTGATTTACAAAGATTTATTTTTTAACTTTTTTATTCAAAATAAACGGTATTTTAACTGAACTGAAGTAATACACATTTCACATTCAGATTTCTTGAGCAGTCTACAGTACTGTTATTAACGGAATATTAAATTAAATAAAAAGCGTATCTTTGCAAAAAATTGGGCTCCAAAAGTTGGAGAAACCCATTAATAATCTTAATTATTAAACATTTTTATGTCGAATATTGTCGCAATCGTTGGGCGTCCCAACGTAGGAAAATCCACGCTTTTTAATCGTTTACTGGAAAGAAGAGAGGCTATCGTAGACTCTACAGCCGGTGTTACCAGAGACCGTCACTACGGAAAATCCGACTGGAACGGAGTAGATTTCACGGTAATCGATACCGGAGGATATGATGTAAACAATGATGATGTCTTTCAGGGAGAAATTTCAAAGCAGGTTCAGTTGGCGATCGATGAGGCAACTTCTATCATTTTCATGCTGAATGTAGAAGAAGGTCTTACAGATACGGATTTCGAGATCCACGAGATGTTAAGAAGATCAAACAAGCCGGTTTATATCGTAATCAATAAAGTAGATTCTTCCAAAGAAGAACTTGCTGCTACAGAATTTTATCAGTTGGGAATTGAAAAATATTACACTTTGTCTTCTGCAACAGGTTCAGGAACAGGAGATTTACTGGACGATGTGGTAAAAGATTTTCCGACAACCGAATACAAAGATCCTTTTGAAGGTTTACCGAAAATTACCATTGCAGGTCGTCCGAACGTAGGGAAATCTACGATGACGAACGCTTTGCTGGATACCGAAAGAAATATCGTAACAGATGTTGCCGGAACAACAAGAGACAGTATTCAGACGCTTTATAATAAATTCGGACACGAGTTTGTATTGGTAGATACAGCCGGAATGAGAAGAAAATCCAAAGTAAGCGAAGACTTGGAATTCTATTCCGTAATGCGTTCTATCCGTTCCATTGAATATTCTGATGTCGTGATTATCATGGTGGATGCTACTCAGGGATGGGAATCTCAGGATATGAACATTTTTGGTCTGGCTCAGAAAAACAGAAAAGGAATCGTGATTTTGGTGAACAAATGGGATTTGATTGAAGGTAAGGAGACGAATACCATGCGTGATTTCGAAAAACAGATCAAAGACAAGATTGGGCAGTTTCAGGATATTCCTATTTTATTCGTTTCTGCATTAACGAAGCAGAGAATCCTGAAAGCGGTAGATATGGCAATGCAGGTGTATGAAGACCGTAAGAAAAAGATCAAAACTTCTAAACTTAATGAAGTAATGCTTCCTATTTTTGAACAGACACCTCCTCCTGCAAACAAAGGAAAATATATTAAAATTAAATATTGCGTACAGCTTCCGACACCGTCGCCACAATTTGTATTCTTCTGTAACTTACCGCAGTACGTAAAAGAACCATATAAAAGATTTACTGAAAACCAATTGAGAAAAGAATTCGGGTTTACCGGAGTTCCTATCGAAGTGTATTTCAGACAAAAATAAATTATAATCCCTTTCAGATTTTTCTGAGAGGGATTTTATTCTTCATTAAATTTATATATTTTAGATAAAAGCTTTTCAAAATAATGAACACAATCGTTTTATCAGAACAATTTTCTTTAGTTAATTCATGGATCAATGAGCTTCGAAATGTTGAAATCCAGCACGACCGTATGAGATTCCGCAGAAATATGGAAAGAATCGGCGAAATTGCTGCTTTCGAGATCAGCAAAACACTGGAGCAGAAAGAAATTGAAATTCAGACACCTCTGGATACGATTAAAGTAAAGGAAATTGCTGTTCAGCCTGTTATTACGACCATTTTGAGAGCCGGAGTTCCTTTGTTTGAAGGAATTTTAAATTATCTTGATAAAGCGGACTGCGGATTTGTAGCCGCCTACAGAAAACACGACGCCAACGATTATTTTTCTATTAAGCAGGACTATTTAACGTGTCCGAATATCGAAGGCAGACCTTTAATTGTTGCCGATCCGATGTTGGCAACCGGAGCTTCTCTTATCGAAGCCATCAAAGATTTATTAACAAACGGAAAGCCTACAGAACTGCATATTGTTGCAGCAATTGCTTCTAGACAGGGAGTTGAAACCATAGAAAAAGCGTATCCCGATGCCAAAATCTGGGTTGGAGCTATTGATGAAAATTTAACATCAAAAGGATACATCACTCCGGGATTGGGAGATGCAGGAGATTTAAGCTACGGCGAAAAACTACAGCGATAAATTTCTGATCATTTTTTTTCGGAATCATTTTTACATCTGAATTTCTTTTATTTTTACGGAAACTGAAAAAGCCGAAGGAAAAAATATTTTTTTTCGTCTAATACAAAAAGTGACCGTAATGAAAACCGGAATATGAATTTCGAGTTTATCTTCCGTCAGCATCAGAAGATGGTGTATAATCTCGCATTGCAGTATACCCAGAATACCGAAGATGCGGAAGAAATAACTCAGGACGTTTTTGTAAAAATATCACAGAAAATGGATGGCTTTAAAAACGAGTCATCCTTAAAAACATGGATTTACCGCATTGCGATTAACACCTCTTTAGATTTTCTTAAACATAAAAATTCCAAGAAAAGATTCTTTTTCGGTCTTTTCAGAGATTCGGATGCTGAAAACCGACAGAGCGAACCGGTAGATTTTAATCATCCTGGTGTGGTTCTTGAGCAGAAAGAAGAAGTGATGAAAATTTTCAGTTTCATAAATAATCTTCCCAATGATCAGAAAACGGTGGTTATTTTAATGAAAATTGAAGGCAATTCTCAGCAGGAAACCGCTGAAATTATGAACCTCAGTCAGAAAGCAGTGGAGTCTCTTTTTCAGCGCGCCAAAAAAAATCTTATCCAAAAACTAAATCAACAGAAGGAATATGAAAAATAAATCGTCTAAGTATGTAATGGAAGATCAGTTGCAGATATTAGAAAAAATTCAGAGTGTGGAGGCTCCTTCGGAATTGTACGGAAAGATTCTCAGTAAAATTGAGAATCAGAAGAAAGATATCGTTTCTCCAAAATGGATTTTTGCAGCGGCTGCCGTGATTGTTATTCTGATCAGTTTGAACGTAAAAGTTATTCAAAACACTAAAGATAATTCAAAATCAGATTTTGATACCTTATTTATGATGAAATCACAAAATACTTTTTCGTATGACTAAAAACAGATTTTACATTTTTATCATCATCGGTCTGCTGATTTCCAATCTTTTATTGGTTGTCTTCATGCTCACGCGAAAACCTCCGCATCATTCAGGTCCGCGAGATCTTATTATAGAACGGCTGCATTTGGATGAAAAACAGATACAGCAATATGACGGGCTTATTCAGCAGCACAGAATGCAGATCCGGGAAAAAGAACACGAAATGATGGATGCGAAAACACAGTATTATTCATTATTAAAAAATAAAGATCAGATAAACGGAGATTCTTTGGTGCAGCAGATCGGGAAGATAAGCATGGAAACCGAGAAAATTAATTTTAAACATTTTCAGGACATCAGAAAAATCTGCCGTCCCGACCAGTTGCAGGATTTTGATCATCTTATTGATGAATTTGAATCTCTTTTTGCTCCGGGACCGAAACCTCCACACGAGCGATGAAAAAAAAATATTTCGTTTTTATTTTCCTGGCTTCGGTGAATTTTCTCTTTTCGCAGAACACCTTTACCGGAATACAGTTCAGTCCGGTTTGGGCTTCTGAAAAGCTGGAAATAGAAAAAAAATATACATTAAAAGATGATGTTGTTTCCATATCTAAATTAAAATTTTACGTTTCGGATATCAATCTTAAAAAATCAGGAAAAACAGTTTACAAAATACCGGAAAAATCTTATTTAATTGATTCTGAAAACAGATTGAAAATAGATTTTGATAAAAATATCACAGATGATTTTGACGAAATACAATTCAGTATCGGAATAGACAGTCTTACCAATGTTTCCGGAGCAATGGGAGGCGATCTTGATCCCGTGAACGGAATGTACTGGTCTTGGCAAAGCGGATACATCAATTTTAAAGTAGAAGGAAATTCAGAAAAATCCGGCGCTGTTCATAAAGATTTTCAGTTTCATATTGGAGGATATTTAAAACCTTTTGAAACATTGCAGACAGTTATTTTGCCCTTGAAAAGAAACCAAAATGTAATTTTTGTAGATGTTTCACGGTTTTTATCGGAAATTGATCTTAAAAAAACACATTCTGTAATGTCACCCGGAGAAAAAGCAACGGCTCTTGCCCGTGTATTTCAGAAAATATTTTACACAGAATCTAAATAATTTTTCAGATAAAAGCATGATCATGAAAGATAAAGGTGAATCTCATCCGGTCATAAAAGGAATGCTGAAATACATTCCTGTTTTTTTATTTCTGGTTCCCTTATTGGCTTTTACCTTTAAAGATCTTTATCCTCTTTACATCCCCGAATATTTCCCCAAACCTGTTTACGATTTTAAAAAAGAACCGTTAACCAAAGAAAAAGTGGAGTTGGGAAGAGTCTTATTTTATGATCCCATTTTATCAAAAGACGGAACAATTTCCTGTGCTTCCTGTCATACTTCATATAACGCTTTCGCACATAACGATCACGCCTTAAGTCACGGAATCGGAGATTCTATCGGAAAAAGAAATGCTCCGGCACTTTTTAATCTGGCGTGGCAGAAAGATTTTATGTGGGATGGTGCAGTTAATCACATTGAAGTTCAGGCTTTAGCCCCGATAAGTGACAAAAAAGAAATGGGAGAATCGATAGAAAATGTCGTTAAAAAACTTCAGGCTAAAAAATTGTACAGAACCCTCTTTTATAAAGCTTTTTCAGACAGTACCATTACAGGACAGCATTTGCTGAAGGCTCTTGCTCAGTTTCAGCTTACCTTAATTTCTTCAGGCTCTAAATACGATCAGGTAAAAAAAGGGAAAGATAGTTTCACAGAGCAGGAACAGAAGGGCTATGAGATTTTTAAACGGAACTGCAATTCCTGTCATCAGGAGCCACTTTTTTCATCCTACAAATTTGCCACTAACGGATTGCCGATGGATTCATACCTGAAAGATCAGGGACGATTTGGGATCACAAAACAGCCCAAAGACAATCAGATGTTTAAAATTCCTTCACTAAGAAATCTGAGCTATTCCTATCCTTATATGCATGATGGAAGATTCACAAGATTGAGTCAGGTAATTAACCATTACACCAACGGAATACAGCAGAATTCAAAAGTTTCAAAAGAGCTCAGAAACAAAATCATCCTTTCAGATAATGAAAAAGTTGATCTCATCGCATTTCTGCTTACACTTAACGATAGAGAATTTGTAAAGAATCAGGATTTTCAGTTTCCGAAAGAAATTTTACTGCCATCCGAAGGAAAGTAAAATAAATGTCGTCTAAGAAATTAATGAGAGAAAACCTCAAAATATCGGCATGAGAAAAAAAATTACATACTTATTTTTATCTTTATTGGGAGCTTTGGCTGATGCTCAGGGTCCCGCAGTAACTTCGTGGCTGCAGAATACAACGGCAACGGGAACTTACTACCCGAACGGAAACTCTACTCCGCAGGGGAACAGCATTCTGGTAAATTGTCAGGCGGTACAATATTCAGCAAGCAATGTTTACATTTCCACGAAAGGAATTCCGGCTTATCCTACAGGTCCTTTTCAGGATGGAAATCCCAATCAGGCAGGAAATCAGAATGCCATATTTAAATTTCCACTGACTCCGGTTCAGAATACAGGAACTCCAACGGCGACAGCACTTGGAAATATTGCTGTTTTTATCAATGGGGTCGTAGGTTTCGATCCTAAAGACGGGGTTTCATGGAAATCTTCCACAAATGCTTGGGCAGGAGGTCCAATCGGAGGAACCGGAGATGGGGTCTGGCAGCGCGATGCAATTGTTTATGAAAAGCTTGGCTTCGATTGTTCCAAAGGTCATCCTGCCGGTACAAATTATCATCATCATCAGAATCCTTCAGCTTTTAAATATGATCTGAATGTGATTTCTACGGTATGTAATCCTTACGATGCAAACGGATTGTATACCATTAACACTTCACAGCATTCTCCGCTTATAGGTTTCGCCTACGACGGATATCCGATCTACGGAGCTTATGCCTACAAAAATGCAGACGGAACAGGAGGAATTACCCGAATGAAATCCGGTTATCAGCTGAGAAATATTACAACAAGAAATACGATTAACGGAGTTTCTGTTACAGCGGGACCTCCCGTAAACTCAACATATCCTTTAGGATCATGCATTCAGGATTATGAGTGGATTGCTCATACAGGACAGGACGATTATCTCGATGAACACAACGGAAGATTCTGTAAAACACCAGAATATCCCAACGGAACGTATTGCTATTTTGCAACGGTGGATGCCAATCACAATTCAGCTTATCCTTATTTGATAGGACCAACTTATTATGGGGTTTATGCAAACCGAAAAGTAACTTCAATAACGGAAACAACAACAACTTATACTTCAAATCTTGCGGTATCTGAAGCTGAATTTAAAAATATCAGTACAGTTTTATATCCCAATCCGGTTAGCGATTTACTGCTTGTTCAGGTGGATCATTTACTGAAATATGATTTAGATATAGAGATGTATGATATGTCTGGGAAGTTACTCATGAAAACCCAGATGATCAAAGGAAGTACAATTGCTTATTTCGATACGCAGACTTTATACAACGGAACTTATATGGTTAAAATTTCCAACGGTAAAAATACAATCTCAAAGAAAGTAATTGTAAAGCATTAAAATAAAAATAAATCTTCACAAAGACTCACAGATATTTCTTAATCCGGAATTATCCTGTAAAAACTTTTAAACGAACTATTCTAAAAACCTCTTATGAAAAAAGTTAAATTACTGCTTATTCCCGCTTTCTTCGCAGCATTAGCTGTATACTCCTGTTCAGGCGGCGATGTTTATGAAGCCACTCCTGTTACACAAGACAGCTATCCCGGAATTTTGGCTGCTTTTGGTTCCAATATCAATTTGAGCAGCCTCGAAAATTATGCAAATCAGCCCAAACCGGCTTATATTACAAGAGATAATACCGCCGGAAATCCTATTACAGATAAAGGAGCAACATTGGGAAGAATGTTATTTTACGACAAAAATCTTTCGAAAAACAATACCATTTCATGTGCAAGCTGTCACAAACAGGAACTTGCTTTTGGAGATAATGCTGTTGCAAGTACCGGAGTAAACGGAACTACAGGAAGGCATGCCATGAGACTGGTAAATGCAAGATTCGGAAATGAAATGAAGTTTTTCTGGGACGAAAGAGCTGCTAATCTGGAAGCACAGACCACATTCCCGATTCAGGATCATAATGAAATGGGCTTTAGCGGAACAAATGGCGACGGCACACTTCAGGATTTGATTGCTAAACTTCAGAACATTAAATACTATCAGGAAATGTTCACTTTTGTTTATGGAGACGCTACGGTTACACAAACAAGAATTCAGAATGCACTGGCGCAGTTTATCAGAAGTATTCAGTCTTTTGATTCTAAATATGATGCAGGAAGAGCCGCAAGTGCAAATGATCAGCAGCCGTTTGCAAATTTTACAGCACAGGAAAATCAGGGGAAAAATCTATTTCTGGCTCCTCCTGTTTTTGATGCGACAGGAAACCGTACCGGTGGCGGATTAGGTTGTGCAGCCTGCCATGCAGCTCCTGAATTTGATATTGATCCGAATTCCAAAAACAACGGAATTATCGGTAAGATCAGCGGAACCGGAATCGACATTACAAATACCAAAGCTCCAAGTTTAAGAAACATTACCAACAGCAGCGGAATAGAAAACGGACAGTTTATGCACAACGGAAATTTCACAACGCTTCAGCAGGTGATTGGTCATTACGGAAATATCAATATTGCAACGGGAAACAC
>NZ_JBBCQL010000210.1:0-8182 GCF_037149975.1 Chryseobacterium sp. VD8
TTCGACTATGGAATTCACTGGGTTTTTGTAGGTTTAAGTGTAGGGGTTTCTCTTGTTATGATCGTCCTTTGGGGAACTCTTTCGGGTTCTATGGTTCCTTTTATTCTTAAAAAATTAAAACTCGATCCGGCAACTTCTTCTGCTCCTTTTGTAGCTACACTGGTAGATGTAACGGGATTAATCATTTATTTTTCGGTCGCAGGACTTTTCTTAACGGGTAAACTTTTGTAATTTTAGGCGGCATCTAAAATAGTACAATGAAGGTAGTTTCTTTGGTTCCCTCAATTACTGAGGCTTTATTTGATTTAGGTTTAACGGAAAAAGAAGTGGTCGGAAGAACGAAATTCTGTATTCATCCTGCTGAGAAGGTAAAAAATGTAACGGTTATCGGCGGTACAAAAAATATCAATATTGAAAAAATAAAAGCTTTGCAGCCTGATCTTATTTTAGCCAATAAGGAAGAAAATGTAAAAGAGCAGGTGGAAGCTTTAATGGATGATTTTAAAGTAATCGTTACCAATGTTGAAAATATTGAGGATAATTATTATATGCTTAAAAATTTAGGCAAAATCTTTCATCAGGAAGAAAAAGCACAGCTTTTTAACTTAAAAATCTATGATGTTCTCAACCACGCAAAAATTGAATCTCCCATAAAAGTTGCCTATTTAATCTGGAATAATCCTTACATGACAATCGGTTCCGATACTTTTATTCATAAAATTCTGAGTGAAATCGGTTTTGAAAATATTTTTAAAGATCAGAAACGTTACCCTGTTATTCAGACGGAAGATCTTGCGGAAGCGGAACTGATAATGCTGTCTTCTGAACCTTTTCCTTTTAAGGAGAAACATATTAAAGAGCTAAAAAAGTTTTATCCGGATAAAAAAATAATGATTGTAGACGGAGAGGCTTTTTCCTGGTATGGAACACATATTGCGAAGTGTGAAAATTATTTTAAGGAACTTATTTCTGATCTTAAACACGAATTTCACTAATTTTTTTCACGAATGGCAGTCATTTTTTTTAATAGATTTTCTAAGTTTTGGCTGAAGCCGATTTATTCGTTTGTTGATGAAAACGGACTAAGTCCGTTTATTTCGAAAGAAAATTTTGATCTGTCCTATCATACAAAAGACTCCGGCTCTTCGAGCCGGAGTCTTATATTTTAAACACTTTAAAAGCGAGATTTTTTTTACAAAATTTTAGAAACTTCGTTACAAAGCCACTCCAATAATTCTCTGTCTTCTTCGGTAAAAGGATCAATTGTGTGGGAATCGATATCAATCTGACCGATATTCTGTCCGTCTTTGAAGATCGGAACTACGATTTCTGCTTTGGTATCGATAGAGCAGCTCAGATAATTACTTTCTTCATGTACATCGGGAACAACAAACGTTTCATTGGAAACGGCAACCTGACCGCAGATTCCTTTACCGTAAGGAATAATGGTATGATCTGTAGGAGCTCCAACATAAGGTCCCAGTTTCAGTTCGTCTTTATCTCCGTTTTTGAAATAAAAACCGGTCCAGTTGAAATAAGATATTTCCTGATCCAAAAGGTGACACACTTTCTGAAGTTTCTCTTCGGTATTATGTTTCGGACTTTCAAGAATAGACGAAAGCCTTTTTTTTAATTCTGACATTTTTTTACTGTTTTAAGAAAATTGTTTTAATGAAAGTTCTTCTTTGTAGCCGAACATTCCACGCTCTTTTATCATCTCTGCAACTCCTTCCGGAAGCTGATTTTCCCATCCTTTTATATTGCATCCGATCTTCTTCAGGATATCTCTGGAATAAATTTCCAAAAACTCCGGATTGTAATTGGTGATGTCCACAATACGGTTGTTGTGCTTGAAATATTTATAAAGCTCCTTTAGGTTTTCTTCCACTTTAAGGTTATCGGAATCCAGCAGTTCCAGAGTTTCCGGATCTTTGTAAGGATATAGATATACTCTCATCCCGTTTCGGAAAAATTTTCCGAAAGCTTCAAGAATTCCTCCCGATAAATTTTTATAATACTTTTCGTCAAATACCATTAGAAGATTATTCACCCCCATTGCAACGCCGATTTCTCCGCTTGTGTAGGAAGCAAAATAATCAATCAGTCGGTAATATTCAGAATAATTGGAAACGATTACGGTATATCCTAATTTGCCGAGAACATCCACTCTGTCGAGGAAATCCCTTTCATTGATGTCTCCGTCGGCGCGAAGGTTTGAAATGGTGATTTCTATTAAAACTTCAGTTTCATCCTCAGTACAGGTTACTTCCTTCATGAACATATTGAGTCCGTTCTGAAGCATATCAATATTTACCTTCGTTACAGGTCTGAAGCTTCCTCTTACTGCAAAAATATTTTTCTTGTACAAAATATCCGCAGGAAGCATATTATTCCCCTCCGAATTGAAAATCACAGCATCCGTCATTCCGTTTTTAACCAGCTGTAAAGACATCAGCCTATTATCCACATACGCAAAAGCAGGTCCGCTGAAATCGATCATATCAATTTCCAGATTGTCTTTTGCAACGTCGTCGTATAAAGATTCAATTAAATTTCTAGGATTGTCATAGTAATGGAAAGCTCCGAAAATTAAATTCACCCCTAAATTCCCAAGGGTTTCCTGCTGCAAGGTCGCATCATTCTCTTTGAATTTTACGTGAATTACAATTTCATTATAATCTTCGTTCTCTTTTACCTGAAAACGGATTCCAACCCAGCCGTGACCTTTGACTGTTTTATCAAAATTGATCGTGGTAACGGTATTGGCGTAAGAAAAATATTTTCTGTTGGGATTGCTTTCTCTTGAAATTCTTTCTTCGATAAGAGCGACTTCATAGCGAAGCATTTTTCGAAGTCTGTTTTGGGTAACGTATCTGTTTTTTACCTCTTTTCCGTAGATGGCATCACTAAAATCTTTGTCGTAAGCCGACATCGCCTTAGCAATTGTACCGGAAGCTCCCCCTGCTCTAAAAAAGTGTCGGACTGTCTCCTGCCCTGCTCCAATTTCTGCGAAAGTACCATAAATAGTAGGATCTAGATTAATTGTTAATGCTTTTTGTTTAGGAGTTAGTTTCTGATACATTAGGACATTAAATTTTTCGTAAATTTACCAAAATTAAACCAACCTCAAAAGAAAATGAAGTTGAAATTTTTAGGAACGGGAACTTCGCAGGGTGTTCCTGTTATTGGCTGCACTTGTGAAGTGTGTACTTCAGGTAATCCCAAAGACAGTCGGCTCCGCTCTTCTGTAATGATAACGACCGATGAAGACAAAAAAATCCTTATCGACTGCGGACCTGATTTCAGGCAGCAAATGCTTACCAATCAGGAAGATCGTGTAGATATTGCATTGCTTACTCACGAACATAATGATCATGTTATCGGGCTTGATGATATGCGTCCTCTTATTTTCAAAACCGGAAAAGATATTCCTTTATACTGTTCTTCAAGAGTTGCCGACGAAGTTAAAAACCGTTTTCCTTATGCATTTGCGGATGAAAAATATCCCGGAGCTCCGGCTTTTGAACTTCATGAAATTGAAAACAGAACTTTCACAGTTTTAGATACTGAAATTACACCGGTTGAAGTCACTCATTTTAAAATTCACGTTTTCGGTTATAAATTTAAAAAGCTGGCTTATATAACAGATGCCGGATTTATTTCTGAAACGGAAAAAGAAAAATTAAAAAATCTTGATGTTTTGATTTTAAACTGCATCCGGAAGTCTGATCCACATCCTGCCCATTTTATTTTGCCGGATGTTATTAAATTATTTGAAGAACTGAAACCTGAAAAATTATTTCTTACACACATCAGTCATCATCTGGGATTGCATGACGTTGAAGATAAACTACTTCCATCCGGAATGCACCTTGCCTACGACGGTTTGGAGATTATTTTTTAAAATTTTTCTTCAAAAAACTTTGGAGAATAAAGAAAAGTTTCTATATTTGCACACCGATTCAAAACAAGGTAACACACTTGCCCAGGTGGCGGAATTGGTAGACGCGCTGGTCTCAAACACCAGTTCTTAGGAGTACCGGTTCGATCCCGGTCCTGGGTACAAAAAACCTCTGAAATCATTTGATTTTCAGAGGTTTTTGCTTTTCAGGGTGGTCAAAAGGGTGGCTGAAATTATAGCTTGACAAAATCAACACCTACCCGTAATGGATAAGAAAAAGCATGATTTGCTATTCTTTGAGCATAATTTTGACGAATAGTTGTAATATATTTTACTTGTTTACTTTTGCGCTCGCCTTCTTTATTTAGATAATAAAGTTCAATAACTCCATCTGAATTAATTAAATCCTTTCCTTCTAATACTTTATATTGTAATGGTTTTATATAAATCGGTGTATATTTTGACTCATCTTGTGGCACGTCAGTCCATCTAACTACCTTATCATTTGGCAAAAAACTTACAAATGCTGTATCTCCAAGCTTCAAAGCAGAATCTAAGTTTATATGTGCCCCTTCTGCAAAAAAATAATTTCTTTTAATTTTCTCCTGAGGGCGAAGACAATCACACAACGGAGTTAAGCATATCAAGTACTTACCTTCGCCCTCAATTTCAAAAACATCTCCAAAATTAATATAACCTCCATTTTTATTCAAAATAAATGAATTATAAAAAACATTCATTTTATGCCTATCCAGACTTTTAATTTTTATGTCAGGATTATACAATTCGTTGTAAATATCTTCTGATAAAAGCAATGATTTTGAATCTCTTAATGATAAGTTCATTTTTTCGATCAGTAATTCTTTTATAAATTCTTCATAAAAATTATCTAAACCTTCTTGTTTCAATCGGTTTCTATGCTCAAATAAGGCATCTTTAGTAAAATTTACCTTATTATCTTTATTAATAATTCCAACTCTAAAAATACGATTAAAGAAGTCTATAGCTAATAATTGGTTATAACTATCTATGTCAGTAATAATGTGATCAAAAAAATTCTCAAGTAAATGATCCGGATTATTCTCTTTCTTCTTAAAAATTGTAATTATTGTATTATTAATTTCCAATAAATATTTTTCTTGATTTATAATATTTGGACAAGGAAGAGGATGTTTTAATTCTTGGTGAAAAACACCTAAATTAACAGTTGATATTTTATATACGGCGCAAAGATTATCCGTAATAGAAGCTAGCTTTTTAAACTCTTCTACATTGTCTTTATTGTTTTTTAAAAATGAACCAAATTCTTGCTTTAATTCTTTTTTGTCTCTACCAAGACTTATCTTATGAAAATCTACAAAATCAAATCCTTCATTAAAGATACTTTCTGTATATTCTTTATATTCGGTAAATACATCAGGTGTCAAATTACAGTAATTAGTAAGAATTGTCCTAAATACATTATCCAAGTTATCTTCACTTGTATAAATAACACAAAAATGAATATTTGGTTTATTTATTATTTTATTTAAGATTTTTAAACTTTGGATTTCTCCAGTTTGCCCATCTAAATGCCAATCTAATAAAATCAAATCTCTATTATCTAAACAATAATTTAACCATTCTTCATTGTCCTCTTTGTCCCGAACATATTTAATTGGCTCCAGTGAAACACCTGATTTTCTAAATTTTGCGTATAATTCTAACGACAATTTTTCTTCTTCTGCACCACTCAGAACTTTAATATCTTGATCAAATTCTCGAGCATTATCATCAATATAAATTGCTGATTTAATATTATCTTTTAAAATTTCTTTTGCAATATCTATATATGCCATATTAATTATCTTTGATATTAATTACGAAGCAAGCTCCATTTAAAGAATTATATTTTTTATCATTAGTAGCGTAAATGTTTAAACCCACTTCATTCAGAATTTGTTTTGACAAATAAAGACCTATTCCCCTGCCATTAGGGCGTTGAGAGACAAATAAATCAAAAATCCTATCCAACCTATAATCAGGTATTTTCTCCCCTGAATTAGCTATTACTATTTCTTGTGTATCTACAAGATAATCAAGTTTTATAGTACGATTTTCTTTATTTCGCATCCAATAAATCGCATTATTGATAACATTTATGAACACTGTATATATAATCGGTTCTTTAATATTTATAATATGATTTTTGAAAGTATTTGAAACATCAAATTCTATATGATACTCTTTAATTTGATTTTCAAAAAATTCAAGTAGATAATTATAGATTGTATTACAAGATATATTTTTAGTTAGTGCACCAGAAATTCTATATAATGGAGACAATAAAGCATATTTATCTTCTAATTGCCTAAAATTTCTTTCTAAAAAATTAAATTCTCTTATTGAATTGATCACATTATTCTTACTTAATGCTTTTAATTGATTATTAATTCGCGCGTATAGCTGATTGAATTCGTGATCAATAATTTCAACTGCAATTCCTAATTGAGCTGTCTCTCGGGTCTGCTCCCATTGATATTTCATTTGCTCGTATTGAGCTTTGTATGCACCTTGTACTTGTTCCTCATCAATATCAAAGGATAATCTATTAATATGTTCAACTAAAGGAAATAATGTTTTTTCCGCTTCTTCAAATAATATATTATATAACTTTTCAGTTTCCTCAGTGTAATAAGTTATCTGTTCCTTTGAACTAATATTATCAATAGTTTTTTCTTTATTTTCGGACAGAGAGTTAATCAATCTTCTTGACCTTTCTCTATAATCTTTAGTTAAGTGATCAAATTTATTTTCAAGCTGTTGTCTATATAAAAGTAAAAACTTCTCTAATGAAGAGATATAACCATTATATTTTTTGGTAAAATCAATTTTCAAGTCTCTAATCTCCAGCTTATCCTGAGATCTTCTATTTAACTCTTCTCTTCGTGGAGCTGTAACTTCAATATATTGATTTAAAGTATTTTCAAATTTATATAATCGCTCTCTTTGTGTCTCTGTTGGTTTATAACGTTTAGGAACTTTAGGAATTAAACTTTTAAATTCTAAATCCATTTTTTGCAGCTCATCTAAAATCTCTTCAACTTCAGAATAAGTTACATTAATATTTTCTAATTTTTTATCTAAAATATTTAATAAGTTTTCATATTTAGATCTATGTTCATCTAAACGTTTCGGGTAATTATTAAGAGATCTTGTAAAAGAAATTTTTTCTGCTTTTTCTCTGGCTTTATCTGCCTGTAAAGCTTCATTCTGTTCTCTAATTTCATTTAGTTTGTCTCTGAAAATTGATTGTCTTGAATCTGTTGCAAAAAAATCTTGAGCTAGAGCAACAAAAAAACCAATAGCATCACTTTTAAATGCCCTAAACTGACTATTATTAATCAACCCCTCTCTACTTGATTTATCTTTTAAATCTTCATTTTTTTGTCTTGTTAATTCAATATATCCATACATTCTTCTATATGAAAAGAAATAGGTTCCGGCTCTTTTTGATCTTCGTTCCTCGAATCCTAGAAAATCATAATCAGACCTCCCATAAGGCAAAACTCTAAAATGATCTCTATAAATATACAACCCTCCATATTCTTGAACTTTTTTTGAAATTTGTGAAAATTGTATTTCATTTAATTTAGATGATTTCTCTTCTCCAGATATATATCCTAGTTCAATAGGAACTTCACCATAAAATGATCGTTTATCCTTTGTTCTGGGATTTACATAGCTATAATCGATAATGTCATCATAAATACGAATAGTACCATTAAAACTCCCATTTCCATCAAAACAACCTCTTATAGTTACATCTCCTAAATCAAAATCTTTCTTATCAAAAAATTCACCTCGAGAAACTAATAAATCAAATTCTTCTTCATTTTTATTGATTAAAAAATTTGTATTGATATTAAGAGGATTATTCTTGAAAGGATTAGTAAAGCCCGCTAAATTTGATATAACGAAATTTCTATCTTCAATCCCATCATCATCATTCTCAGACAATTCCAATATTTGATCGATTGGATTAAATATTAAAAACATTGTTCCATGAGAATCATCAGAATCAAAAAAAGAAAATATTTTTTGTAAAATAGGTTCCTCTAAAATTGCCTTATTCGTTTCCGAAATAATTTCAGATTTTAAATTTAATTGCTTAACCTCCCAAATAGGTTTACCATCAATCGCATTTTCAGCATCAAAATTTGATAAAAAATCTTTTTTTAAATCAGATAAATCAGTATTGATCATATTAATATGATCGATAGATTTTAAGGGTATAATTAT
>NZ_JBBCQL010000211.1:0-8166 GCF_037149975.1 Chryseobacterium sp. VD8
AAATATACCGGAAAACTTCTGGATGGAACTGTTTTCGACTCTACCGACAAAAACGGAGGCGCACCAATGGATATTAATCTGGGCGGTGTAATCAAAGGATGGACAGAAGGTATTCAGTTGATGAGCAAAGGATCCAAATATAGATTTTACATTCCTTCAGAGCTGGCTTACGGAGATAATGGAGCCGGACCAATTCCTGCGGGAGCGACTATTATTTTTGATGTAGAATTGGTGGATATAAAATAGATTGTAACTTCGGCAACAATGAGATTTGCCTATTTCAGATCTGATATACTACAAATAAAATTTCCGCAGATTTTTTGGTCTGCGGAAATTCTTCAAAAATAATATATATGAAAAAAACTACTTATAAATCGGTCGGTCTGAAAACCAGACCTGTCTCTTCGAAATAATCCAGTGTTATTCTGTCGCCATCGTTCACTTTTCCGGCAAGAATTTCTTTCGATAACCGGTTAAGAACCTCCTGCTGAATCACTCTTTTCAGAGGTCTTGCTCCGAACGCAGGATCATATCCTTTATTCATCAGATAATCTACAGCATCCTGAGTAGCGGTCATAATGATATTTCTTTTCGAAAGCATTTCATTAAATCCTCTCAGCTGATAGGTAACGATTTTTCCGATTTCCTTTTTTCTCAAAGGCTGGAACAATACGACCTCATCAATTCTGTTTAAGAATTCCGGACGTAACGTCTGTTTCAATAAATCAAAGACCTCATCTTTTGCCTCTTCCAGTGTTTCCGGACTAATGTTATCATCCTTGTCACGCAGAGCGGAGTCGAAGCGCTCCTGAATTAAATGTGAACCTAAATTCGATGTCATAATGATAATCGAATTTTTGAAATTCACCACTCTTCCTTTGTTATCGGTCAATCTTCCGTCATCCAAAACCTGTAACAAAGTGTTGAAAACATCAGGATGTGCTTTTTCAATTTCATCTAAAAGAACCACAGAATATGGTCTTCTTCTCACGGCTTCCGTTAATTGTCCGCCTTCATCATAACCCACATATCCCGGAGGCGCACCCACCAATCTCGAAACACTGTGACGCTCCTGATATTCACTCATATCAATTCTCGTCATATTGTTTTCATCATCAAATAAAAACTCCGCTAAAGCTTTTGCCAGCTCGGTTTTTCCGACTCCCGTTGTTCCTAAGAATAAGAATGACCCGATTGGTTTTTTATCATCACTCAATCCCGCTCTGTTTCTTCGGATCGCATCCGCAACGGCTGTAATGGCTTCATCCTGTCCAACCACTCTGTGGTGAAGTTCGGTTTCCAGATTCAATAGCTTTTCTCTTTCAGACTGGAGCAGTTTCGTTACAGGAATTCCGGTCCATTTGGCAATCACTTCAGAAATGTTTTCAGAAGTTACTTCTTCTTTAATTAGCTCATTCTGATGATTTTGCATTTCGATTTCAAGCTTTTTCAGCTCTTCTTCCTTTTCACGCAGCTTTCCGTATTGGATTTCCGCTACTTTTGCGTAATCTCCTGCTCTTGAAGCTCTTTCTGCCTCTAACTTCAGAGATTCTATATCTTTTTTAATCTGCGTTAAATCTTCAGATTTTTGCTTTTCTTTCAGCCATTTGGCATTAATTTCATTTCTCTGTTCAGAAATCTTTGCAATATCTTCTTTTAAATGATCGATTTTCGTCTGGTTCCCTTCTCTTGAAATCGCAGCCAGTTCAATTTCCATCTGCATTAATTTTCTGTCTAAAACATCAAGCTCTTCCGGTTTCGAATTGATCTCCATTCTCAATTTTGCTGAAGCTTCATCAATTAAATCAATCGCTTTATCCGGTAAAAATCGGTCTGAAATATATCGTTGAGACATTTCCACCGCTGCAATAATCGCTTCATCTTTGATTCTTACTTTGTGGTGCGCTTCATATTTATCTTTAATTCCACGAAGAATAGAAATTGCCGATTCTGTATCCGGTTCTTCTACCATAACTTTCTGGAAACGTCTTTCTAAGGCTTTATCTTTTTCAAAATACTTCTGATATTCATTTAAAGTCGTTGCTCCAATCGCTCTTAATTCGCCTCTTGCTAAAGCTGGTTTCAAGATATTCGCGGCGTCCATTGCACCTTCACCGCCTCCTGCGCCTACCAAAGTGTGGATTTCATCAATGAAAAGAATAATCTGTCCTTCCGATTTAATAACTTCATTCACCACGGATTTCAGACGCTCTTCAAACTCACCTTTGTATTTTGCACCGGCAATCAAAGCGCCCATATCCAGTGAATATAAGGTTTTATCCATTAGATTTTCAGGAACGTCACCACTGATAATTCTGTGGGCAATTCCTTCCGCAATGGCGGTTTTACCAACTCCGGGTTCACCAATCAGAATCGGGTTGTTTTTCGTTCTTCTCGAAAGAATCTGCAACACTCTTCGGATTTCTTCATCACGCCCGATTACAGGATCTAATTTTCCTTCCGCCGCTAATTCGTTGAAGTTTTTAGCGTATTTATTTAAAGACTGATACGTTTCTTCCGAACTTGCAGAAGTTGCTTTCGAGCCTTTTCTTAATTCTTTAATTCCGCCTTCTAGAAGACTTTTGGTAACGCCCATATCTTTCAGCATTTTTGAAACTTCTGAATTTGTTTCCAATAATGAAAGCCATAAATGCTCAATGGTTACATATTCGTCGCCCATTTTTTTAGCAATGTTGGGCGCATCAAGCAAAACTTTATTTGCTGATTGTGATAGGTAAATGTTGCCTCCCTGTACTTTAGGAAGTTTTTCAAGATTTTCGCGGTTTCGCTCTCTTACCAAAGCTGCATCTGCTTCAGATTTTTTTAATAAGAAAGGCGATATATTTTCATCTACCTGAAAAATTCCTTCCAGTAAATGTTGAGGTTCGATCTGTTGGTTGCCAAATTCCATTGCCACCTGTTGTGCAGCCTGAATCGCTTCCTGAGATTTTACGGTATATTGATTTAAGTTCATATTTTGTATATTTTTGATTCTTTAATTTTTAGTTTCCAATTTTAGATTTTAGACATCAGATTTCAGACCATAAGAGTCAAATAAATGTTAATTTTTTAATCAGATTTTCTAATTTCTGATGCCCTTAATCTTTATTTAATCATTTAATTCGGGTACATTATCGCAAAAAGTATTCTATTGTTGAATTTTTAAAAATATTGGACAAAATTTCCGAAATCTTTATTTTGAATCTATTTTGGAAAGACAAAATTTCCGATTCGAAGAATTTAAGTGAAAATTATCGGAAGAACCGTCAGATTGGGGTTGAATCTTAAAATACGTCTAACCTTATTTTTTGATTGAACCATTAAGATTTTAATTAAGAAATTTAGAATATTTAAGAGTTGTTTCGCTTTCCAAAATAATGCTTATTAAAAATCTATTGATTTTTTCTTAATTGAACTTAACGTCTTAAAATTTTCTTAATGGTTTAAATAGTAAGTTTATTCAAACTCATTTTAAATTTAACGACAAAAGAAACAAAAGACTTTATGGGATTTGTTTAAAGCATTTCAAAAGTCTGCAAAGAGAAAAAATCTTTGATTTTTTTAACTTATGTGCTCTTTTTTTCATTTAAGTATTAAACTTAAGAAACTAAAGTGTTTAAATCTTTTGTGGTTAGAAAGTTTAATTTTTTCATTTCATCATTTTGAAAAAGCAGTGTTTAGCTTTTAATTCTTAGTTTAAAAATCATCTTCTCAAAATCAAATATTAAAATCAAAATAATTACTTTTGCGTTTTTACAAATGGAGCTTAAAGAAAAACAGAAGAAAATTTTAGATGTTGCCGTGGAACTTTTCAAGGAGAAAGGCTACATGGGAAGTTCTGTTCGTGATTTGGCAACCAGACTGAATATCAAAGCGGCTTCTTTATATGCGCACATCCGCTCAAAGGAAGAAATTCTGGAATGGATCTGTTTCGGCATCGCGCAGGAATTTTTCGATGAACTTCAGCAAGTAAAAAATACCAATATTCCACCAAAGGAAAAGCTCAATCTTTTCATTGAAAAACATTTGTCGGTTGTTCTGAAAAACCGTGATGTCACGCACATTTATTCCAATGAGTGGAAGCATCTTGAAGAGAGATTACCTGAATTTATCGAATTAAGAAAAAATTATCAGCAGGAAGTTGAACAGTTGATTTCTGAAATTTATACCGCTGAAAACTGGGAATTAAGATCACCCACTTTTACCACGAGATTTATTCTTCATACCTTAAACAATTCCTATTTCTGGTTCAAAAGAAATATAGAATCCGGTTCGGATATCACCGATGAAATTAGGGACAAAATTCTTTTTGGTTTGCTGGGAAACCAGAAATAGTAATTTTAAGCTTAAAATTCCCAAAACTTTATCATAGTTTTTGTCATTCTGACAAAGGAAGAATCTAAGTTTAGTATTAGAGATTTTTTATAATTTAAATAATAAAACTTTGTGCTTAGTTACTTTGTTTTAAACTGTCATTTCGACGAAGGAGAAATCTACTAAACATTAAGTAAAAACAGATTTTTCACTTCACTTCCGAACTGTGTTCGTAGACTTTCTGTCTATGTACAGAATGACAAAATCGTATTAAAATCATATTTAAGCTAAACCTCAATCTTAGCCTTAATTATTTAGAATCATTAAAAATCTGACGAAAATCATAAAAATTTTGTCACGTTCCAAAATCTTTTTAAATTTACACCTAACAAATGTTAGTTAGTTATGGATTTTGGTGTTGAATATCTTAAGCTCGATCAGTTGAGACAGCTTCAGTCTGAGCGATTGGCGAATTTGGTAGGCTATCTTGGAGAGAAGTCGGAATTTTATAAAAGAAAATTTAAAGAATCAGAAATATCTCCACAGGAAATAAGGTCGATTGAAGATATTACCAAACTTCCGATAACGTACAAACAGGATTTGAGAGACAACTATCCGTTTGGTTTGTTTACCGTTCCGAAAAATGAACTGCAGAGAATTCACTGTTCAAGCGGAACAACAGGAAAACCAACGGTAGTGGGATATACAAAAGAAGATGTTGATTTATTCAGCGAAGTCGTGGCGAGATCTTTAAATGCAGCAGGCGCGAAACCGGGAATGCAGTTGCATAATGCATATGGTTACGGAATTTTCACGGGCGGACTGGGACTGCACTACGGAGCGGAAAAACTGGGAATGAGCGTTCTTCCGATTTCGGGAGGAATGACGGCAAGACAGGTTGATCTGATTATGGATTTTAAACCCGAAGTAATCTGCTGTTCGCCATCTTATGCTTTAACCATTGCTGATGAATTTGCCAAAAGAGGAATCCCCGCAGAAGAAATCAGTTTAAAATATGCCGTTTTGGGATCAGAACCGTGGACGGAATTAATCAGACAGCATATTGAAGAAAGATTAGGCGTTCATGCAACCAATATTTACGGATTAAGCGAAATTATCGGACCCGGAGTTTCAATGGAAGATTTTGAAGAAAAAGGAGGTTCTTACATTTGGGAAGACCATTTTTATCCCGAAATTCTCGATCCGGTTACAAAGGAGCCCGTTCCTTTCGGAGAAGAAGGCGTTTTGGTGATTACGACTTTAACGAAGAAAGCAATGCCGCTTTTGCGTTACTGGACAAATGATATCACAAGTCTTTACTATGACGAAAATGGTAAAAGAACGATGGTAAAAATGCGTCCGATTTTGGGAAGAGCCGATGATATGCTGATTGTAAGAGGGGTAAATGTTTATCCAAGTCAGATTGAAGAAGCATTTTCTCATGTGGAAGGCGTAGTTCCGAACTATTATTTAACTCCTGTTGAAAAGGAACAAATGTGTGTGGCTTTGGATATTGATGTTGAGATTGGTGATGAACTGATCGCCTCGAAAAATTTAAATCAAAATACCGATGATTATGCTATTTTTGTCGGAAACTTCGGAAAAAGTATAGAAAACGAAATAAAAAAGAGGGTAGGAATTACCACAAAAGTGAAAATTCATGCTCAGGACAGTCTTCCGAAATGCGAAGGTGGAAAAATTAACAGAATACTTAAAAAATAAATGAATTCATTTTATAAACTTAAAACGGTAAAAGTTCAGAAAGATACCAACGATGCAGTGAATGTAGCGGTTGAAATCCCTGAAGAACTGAAAGATAAATTCAGATTCAAACAGGGGCAGTATCTTAATTTCCGGATGATGATCAACGGAAATGAAGAAAGACGTTCTTACTCCATCTGTAATGCGCCGAGTGAAAAAAGCAACACGCTGGAAGTTTTAGTGAAATTATTGGAAGGCGGAAAAGTTTCCGGTTATTTCAATGAACATCTTCACATGGACGAAATTCTTGAAGTAATGCCTCCGATGGGAGGTTTCAACACTTCTTATCATCCGACAAACGTAAAAACATACATTGGTTTGGCGGCAGGAAGCGGAATTTCTCCGGTTTTATCAAATATTAAAGAAAGTCTTTATCAGGAACCAAACTCCAACGCATACCTGTTCTACAGCAACAGAAGCATGAATCACGTGATGAAAAAGGCTGAGATCGATAAATTGGTGGAGCAGTTCAACGGAAGATTGAAAGTAGTTTATCTCGTAAGCCGTGAAAAGCATGAAGATCCGATTTTCGAAGGAAGAATTTCTCCTGAAAAACTGGAACATTTATTTGAAAGATATGCAGATATTGATGTAAAAGAAGCTACTTATTTTATCTGCGGACCTTCTGAAATGATCAAAGGAATTGCAGATTATTTAAAGAAAGATAAAAAAGTTCCCGCAATTCAGGTTCTGTTTGAATATTTCACCGCTCCTGACGAAGAAAATACGGAGGAAATGAGTGACGAATTCAAAGCCATTGCCAACATCGAAAGTATGGTAACAGTAATCATTGATGATGATGAATATTCGTTCCACCTGAATTCAAAAAAAGAAAGTATCTTAGATAAAGCATTGAAAGACAATCTTCCTGTGCCTTTTGCATGCAAAGGAGGAGTGTGTTGTACGTGTAAAGCCGAAGTTTTGGAAGGTGAAGTCTTCATGGAAAAAAACTACGCACTTACCGAAGAAGAAGTAGCCCGAGGTTACGTTCTTACCTGCCAGTGTCACCCGACAACCAATGTGGTGATGCTTAATTATGACGTATAATTAATGTAACAATGTAATAATTTACCAATGTAAAAATAATAAGATTTCACTATAAAACTTTGTGGACTTGGCTAAGTGAAACGCCTTTGCGAACTTAAAAACAGTTAGTAGTAAAAGAAATCTTAGTGAACTTTGCGTTAAAATTTACCTTCATTTTAAATATTACAAGATGGAAATAGATATTGAAAAATTTGTACAATACGTACACGACGAAAATAAAGTAGAACCAAAAGACGTAATGCCCGATGATTACAGAAAATTATTGGTTCGTCAGATTTCACAGCACGCGCATTCTGAAATCGTAGGAATGCTGCCGGAAGCCAACTGGATTTCCAGAGCACCTTCTTTGAGAAGAAAAATGGCACTTCTGGCGAAAGTTCAGGATGAAGCAGGTCACGGTTTATACCTTTATTCTGCAACCGAAACTTTAGGTGATGGAACCATCAGAGCAGACAGAGATGCAACGTATGAAGACATGCTTTCAGGAAAAGCAAAATATTCAAGTATCTTCAACTATCCTACTTTAAGCTGGGCGGATATCGGAGCGATCGGTTGGCTGGTTGATGGTGCTGCAATTATGAATCAGGTTATGCTGATGGGGAATTCTTATGGTCCTTACTCAAGAGCGATGGTAAAAATCTGTAAAGAAGAATCTTTCCACCAAAGACAAGGATACGAGATTTTGATGGCGCTTTGTAGAGGTACAAAACAGCAGAAAGAAATGGCTCAGGCTTCGTTAAACCGTTTCTGGTGGCCGGCTTTAATGATGTTTGGTCCAAATGACGACAGTTCACCAAACTCTAAAATTTCGATGAATTACAGAGTGAAAAGAGAAAGCAACGATAGTCTTCGTCAGAGATTCATTGATGTTACCGTTGCTCAGGCTGAATTCTTAGGATTAACCATTCCCGATAAAGATCTGAAATGGAATGAAGAAAGACAGCACTACGATTTCGGAGAGCTTCCTTGGGATGAATTCATTGAAATCTTAAAAGGAAACGGGCCTGCTAACAAAAAGCGTATCGAAACCAAAAGAAAAGCTCA
>NZ_JBBCQL010000212.1:0-8101 GCF_037149975.1 Chryseobacterium sp. VD8
TTTAGCATTATGGAGCTGTCAGAGAAAAGAAAAGGAGAGTTTAAAATATGGACAGGACAAAGATTCTTTACAAACGACTATAAACAAAAACAGTTTACGTACAGAAAAACTTTCGGAAAATGAAGTCTCCAAAGTGTTTACAGACGATTTCCTGAAAATTGAGAATGCTCAGGTGAATGGAAATGATATTGTTCTGTCTCAGGAACAGTTCCAAAAGCTTTATTCAAAACACGATTCCATTAAAAGTGAAGCGTGGGACTGCGGAAGCCCTTTTGAATGGCTTGATAAAAAGTGGATGGAAAAAACATACGGAAAGGATCTTTTGAACTTTGACGGTAAAATAACAACTTTCTATACCGGCAATGCTGAGTTTATTTCAAACAATCATAAGGTTATTTTCAGCAGTGCAAAATCCGGAAACAACCGTTTTGAAATCAGATCGCATCATATCATTCTTACGAATAATACAACCGTTGCCGAATTTCAAAAGCTATTCCCCAAACTGAAAATAGAAGATACGGATCAGAAGAATATTCAGAGCTTCAGTATTCCGGTTGGAAAAGAAACAGAAGATTCATTTATGTTCTATTTCAAAGACGGAAAACTGGATAATTTTAATCTATGGTGGTTATTGTGCTAAATTTTAAGCTATGAAAACAGATGATATACAATTTAAGGCGGTTATTAAGCAAAATGGCAAAATGAATGCGGCTTTTGTGGAATTTCCTTTTTCTACAGAGGAGCTATTCGGCAAAAAAGGACAGGTAAAAATCAAAGCTGTTTTTGACGGAAAAGTTGAATACCGGGGAAGCCTCGCTAAAATGAAGTCTGACTGTCATATTTTAGGCTTAACTCAGGAAATCAGAAAACAGCTCGGAAAGACTTTCGGCGATGAGGTTTTCGTTTCTTTAACGGAAGACAAAGAAGAAAGGGTAGTAGAGATTGCGAAAGATATTGTAGTGCTGTTTAATGAAAATCCTGAAGCGAAAATATTATTCGAGAAAATGAGCTATACCCACAGAAAGGAATATATCCGCTGGATTGAAGAAGCAAAGAAAACGGAAACAAGAGAAAACAGAAAGCTGAAAATGATTCAGATGATTCTTGAAGGAAAAAGAGGAATTTAAAAAGTTCCGTTATTCATTCAACAGTTCTTATTATAGATGAAAAAGTCCGCTCATTATTTTGATGCGGACTTTTTTATTTAGGCTGGCTTTTTTAAATTAAACCATAAAATGGATAGTCAGAAACTGTTTCACTCCACCATTAATCACCGTAATTGAATCTTCATTATGATGAACACTTACGCCCAGATCATTCATTATCTCTTTAAAATATCCACTTTCCGTATTGGAAGAAACGATATTTTTCTGCCATGAAAACTGAGCCGTCTGATCCTGATTATTTTTAATAATTAAAATACCGAAATCATTTCTGAGAATGGCAGTGTCTATCTCCTCCACTGAACTTTCATGCGGAGCAAAGTCTTTTGAGAGAAGAATAATGGATTTAAAATGATGTTCTTTGGTCTCTTTTTCCGAAATTTCTACAGCAGCTTTCATTATATTATTTTGAGTTTTATTCTGATCTTTTTTGCAAACATGAATCTTCATAACGACAAAACTTGTCGTATTTAAAAAGAATTGAAAAAAAGTTTCGGGGCAGCTTCGCTGCCCCGAAACCATAAAAAATAATAATTAAAATATAATTTGATCATTGGTGTCCATTATTATCCGTTCCAGAATTCTCGGTCTAAACTTCTGTATTGGATGGCTTCTGAAACATGATGAGAAAGAATATTCTCAGATTCCTCCAGATCGGCGATGGTTCGTGCTACTTTTAAAATCCTGTCATATGCACGGGCGGAAAGGTTCAGTTTTTCCATTGCTGTTTTAATAAGGCTGAAAGAAGCCGTGTCCAGTTCACAGAATTTTTCAATTTCTTTCGGTCCTATTTGAGCATTGTAGCTGATTTTTAAATCTTTATAACGTTCTCTCTGTGTTTCGCGGGCAATGAGAACCCTTTTTCGGATATCTTCGCTTTTTTCACCTTTTCTGCGTTCTGCCAACTGTTCAAATTCCACTTTCTGCACTTCAATATGAATGTCTATTCTGTCCAGAAGCGGTCCGGAAAGCTTATTCATATATCGCTGCATTTCGTAGGTAGAGGAGGTGTTGTTGGGATCATCCGGAAAAAAACCGCTCGGGCTCGGGTTCATCGAAGCAACGAGCATAAAGCTGGCAGGATAATTTACCGTAAATCGGGCTCTTGAAATGGTAACTTCACGATCTTCCAAAGGCTGTCTCATCACTTCAAGAACCGTTCTTTTAAATTCCGGCATTTCATCCAGAAACAAAACCCCGTTGTGAGCCAGTGAAATTTCCCCCGGCTGCGGATAACTTCCTCCGCCAACTAGTGCTACATCCGATATTGTGTGATGGGGAGATCGAAAAGGACGAACCGTCATGAGTGATGTTTCCGTTCCCATCTTTCCGGCTACGGAATGGATTTTGGTGGTTTCCAGAGCTTCTTTTAAAGTTAAAGGCGGTAAAATACTCGGAACTCTTTTGGCAAGCATTGTTTTTCCGCTTCCGGGAGGTCCGATCAGGATGATATTGTGTCCTCCTGCTGCTGCAACTTCCATCGCTCTTTTTGCTGCTTCCTGTCCTTTCACTTCAGAAAAATCAAACGGGAAATCGTTAATCTTTTCCTGAAATTCTTTCCGGGTATCTACTTCAATCTTTGGGAGTGGTTTACCTTCATTAAAAAAGTCAATAACTTCTCTGATATTTTCTACGGCAAAAACATCAAGACTATTCACAATGGCCGCTTCGCGGGTGTTTTGTCTGGGCAGAATAATTCCTTTAAAACCTTCTTCGCGCGCCTGAATTGCTATGGGGAGAACACCTTTAATGGGCTGTAAAGTTCCGTCCAGAGAAAGCTCCCCCATAATTACGTAATCCTGAATGTTTTCGGCAGTAATCTGATCTGAAGCGGCAAGAATTCCGATGGCAATACTCAGATCATAAGCAGCGCCTTCCTTTCGGAGATCTGCAGGAGCCATATTGATGGTAATTTTCTTACCGGGAATTTTAAAGCCTACATTTTTCAGGGCAGCAGAAATCCTGTAACTGCTTTCTTTAATGGCGTTGTCCGGAAGCCCTACAAGATGATAGCCAACTCCGCCTGTATCTACATTTACTTCTATCGTAATGGTTTGTGCAGCCACACCGTGAATGGCGCTTCCATAGACTTTAATCAGCATTTTTCTGTGTTTTTGTAAATGTAGAAAAATTTTTAAATAATGATTTTCTTAAAACAATTTGCCTAAACTTTTAAAAATAAAAATGTAATTCCCTTAATGTTCAGTTTTTAATCAGAATTTTCTTTCAATTGATCAATCAGCCGAAAAAAATATTCTTTACGGTTAAAATTTTTAAGAATGAAAAAAAAATAAGGGCTGATCCCAGACTATTGAATTAATGATTTCAGGGTTTAGGTTTCTAATGAAGTTTTAATAATCAATATAAATAGCTATAAAAAAATCAGCAGGGAGGTAGCTTATATACTCTGAATAACGCAAGTAGAATTTACTTTAAAGTTTAAAATTCTTTCTCAACCTTTCCAAAAAACATTCTGTAAATCTTTCTTACTGATTATCAGAAAACTGTAAAAAAATAACAAAAATATCTGAAAATGAATTTAATACGTCAAGTTTTGTCGCTTCTCTGATGGATATTTGCATTATAGAAACAACACAGAAATGAAATTAGACTTTAAAACTCAAGGTGGACATAATTTAGCCTGAAGACCACCTAAAAAAATAAGGCTAAAACTGAAGTAACTCTACTAAAAAGAGGCTTCAAATCTTAACCTTTATAAAAACAAAACAAATTTACAAAAAAATGTCAACAAACAATTTAAATACTAATAATAACGCATCGCAGACGCTTTTTAGATTCGCGACCAGCAGAAATGCAGAGTTGTCTGATCCTAAAAATTTAGAAAGAAGATTTATCTTTAGAAAAGATACCCAGAAAGGAATCTTTGACCAAAAACTGAATGCATCTACGTCCTTGCAAAGACTTTGTGAAGATCCGTCTGCACTTCCATTAACAATAGAAACAGAACAAACCTTAAAAGCAAAAGATTCTGTATTTTATAATCTGGCAGTATGGGTAGCGAGAAATAAAGCAACAGCATCTAAGGCAGAATTTGATGCTAAAATTAAGGAATACAAAGACTATTTGGTAACAACTAATACATCAATGCTTGCAATATATTCAGGGCTTTGGGATAATTTAGTTTATCAGGTAGTTACCCAAAAAGATTTCTATGCAAAAGAAACACTCATGCAGTTTTTGCACCTGAACCATATTCTCTCTGTTTATACTGATGGAGCTGAAGATGTATATAATGATGTCATCAAGGCAAAAGTAGTCCTTCCAAAAGAGCTTTTCAAAGTAAATAATGCTGCATCATCAACTGCTTCAGGAACTTCAAGAATGGCAGACCAGCCTGTTGTTACAGCTCCGAAAGTAGCCTATAATGACAAGAACATGAAGTTTGCAGAGGCGAAAATTAATCTTCAGGCAAATGAAAAGCTACAGGATTCTTTAGAAAAATTGGAAAAAGCCTACCAAAAAGAGTATCAGGATGCTTATAAAGAAGCTTTGGCAAATTATGAAAGAGAAGCGGCTCCCGCAAAAAAAGAGTATCAGAGAAGAGTATCAGAATTAGAATTCCGAAGACAGATAATTCTGGAATCCGGCAATAAAGAAGAACTGATGAAACTCGAATATATTCCTGCACCGGAATTGCCGGAATTTAACTTTGAATTCCGTCCTGAAATTGATGCAGCAGCCATTGAAAGAGCTTTAGATAAAGAGGATGCATCTTCAGTATGCAGAATATTTGGGATGCCGTCAGTTGCACAGGCATTGTCTTCCCTGCCTTCTTTTGCAAATATCCTTCAAACCATTGCACAGAATAATCAGTCTCTTCAGCAGCAGCTTATCAACAATACGGTTATAAATCAACAGGTTTCTACAACAGTCGGAGGAGTTGTTGTTCCGGTAACAAATTCTAATGCAGCAAACGGATGGATTCCTTACAGTGTAAAGACATGCGTTAAAAATAATTCTGAATGGTTTATACAGATTATTGTTGAAAATTTTGCTCACAGGATTGTATCAGGAAATTATAAAGTAACGATCAATGGAACAGAGATTAGCTCCAATGTAGTATTTGAACCATCAATGGGAGTAAGCTTTATGTTCTACAACAGTACGGGAATTCCTGCTTCACTCACGCTAAGACAAAATGGATTCATCCTCGATGGTGAAGTGGTTTTAGAGGACGGAAAAACGTATCTGATGAGCGTTACATTAGTACAAGATCCATCAGACTTCAACAATCCTCTGAAACAAGGAGTATTCAAAGGAAGTGCAGCCTTCACTCCGAAAGAGATAAAGCCGGATACAGGATCTGGAACAGGAACAGGGACTGGAACCACTGGCTCCGGAACAACGACTACCACTCCGGCAGGCTCATTTATCCCTTCAGGATTTGGAATGAAGAATATCGGGATTACCGATTATAAAAAAGTAGAACAATCCACTTATTGCTATGTAGAGGGAGATGTGGCACACATCGAAAACATCATGGCAAGGGAATATAAGGAAAGAGCTACAAGAAAGCTCAGAAGAAGTGAAAATCAAACCACAAAATCTACTGAATCTGAGAAAGAAAAGCTGACCGATACTACTTCTACCGACAGACACGAAATGCAGAGCGAAATTTCCAAAATCCTTCAGGAATCTAAAGATTTTGCTGCGCAGGCAGGGTTTAGCGCAAGATGGGGAGAAAGTGAATCTACAACCGGAAAATATACATTAAATGCAGGTGCTAACTATGCTACCCACAATTCCAAAGAAGAAAGCAACAGACAGGCGGTTACGGAAGCCAAAGATATAACAGCAAGAGCACTCGACAGAATTGTTACCAAAGTAAAGGAAGAGCGTATTGATAAGATTATCGAAGAGTTTGAAGAAAACAATAAACATGGTTTTGATAATACGAAAGGAAGCAGTCATGTAGTAGGCGTTTACCGTTGGGTGGATAAAGTGGTCAAGAACCAGATCTACAACTATGGTAAGAGAATGATGTTTGAGTTCATGGTTCCTGAGCCTGCAAAACTTCATAAACTGGGGATGACGATTTCTAAAAATCAGGAAAACCAATTGGTAAAACCTGTTGACCCGAGAGAATCGAGTATCCATAAAATGGAAAACTTCATGTCTCTGGATGGCGTTTTGGGAGATGCTGTTTTAAAACACTGGACGGGGCAATATAATGTGGAAATAGATGAAATGCCATTATCGACATTTAGTATCGGTAAATCCATAGGAGGACAGTATTCCAACAATTTATGCAATATTGAAAACATGGCATTGAAGGATGAAATACAAATTCCTGACGGTTATATTGCGACTTCCGGAAATGTTCAATATACAGCTGCATCGGATGGTGATGGGGCGAGTGTGAGTGCCTTACTGGGTAATAAAGGATTTTTCTTTACCGGAAGATGGGGACAATTAGCCGGTAAACCCAATGAAAATTTTGATGTTCCTTATTCCAAACTGATTCCTATTTCAACAACCTTCTATAATGAATTTTCCGGGACAGTGAATTTCACTGTTAATATAACACTCACCAAAGAAGCTAAAAATGCTTGGTTGCAAAAAACCTTCAACAAAATTATTGAAGCCTATGAACTGGAAATGGATAAGTATAACCAGGCTTTAGCTGAAATAAAAGCGATGGGCGTTGAGATCAAAGGCTCAAATCCCGGGTTCTACAGAAAAATTGAGAATACGATTTTAAGAAGAAACTGTATTTCTTATATGCTGGAGCAGAATCCTAACGTAGATCTTACCTTCGGCAGAGGGAAATATTACAACAACGGCTATTCTTCCGGAGATGAAACCTTCCTGAATACAGATATTAAAGTAGACGGGAAACTGGATCAGTATGCCGCATTTGCAAAATTCATGGAGCAGGCATTTGAGTGGGAAATCATGAGCTATTATTTCTATCCTTACTACTGGGGCGAAAGAAAATCCTGGGCAGACCTATACCAGTTCGATGATAATGATCCTGTTTTCAGAGCGTTTATGCAATCAGGTATGGCGAGGGTTATCGTGACAGTACGTCCGGGCTTCGAAGAAGCGGTAAGACACTTCCTTGCGACAGGACAGATCTGGAACGGAGGAGAAGTTCCTGTAATTGATGACCCGTTGTTCTTATCCATCGTTGATGAAATGAGATCTCCGAAAGCAACCAAAGAAGGAGAACCGTGGAGAGAAAGAATTCCGACATCGCTTACCATTCTTCAGGCAGATTCTATCGGTTTGAGAGTAGAAAAAGCATTGCCATGCAATTGTGAGCCGGGAGTGAAGTTTGATGATAATCTGGGCGAAATGTGTTCTACAAATTTTGAAATGAACCAAAACCAGATTGGGCAAACTTCCGATAAATGGATGCAGATTAGTTTTAATGAAATGGACATCCCCCAATACTTTAAGACAATAGGTGATCTTGATAAAGCAGGCTTATTCCCAAGACAATATGACTGTATGGGGCATGTACTTGTAATAGACCGGGATGCCAAATGGCTTGGTACGGATTCTATTGCAAAATTCTACCAAACAGTGGCAGATGAAATCTCTCAGATAGAAGGTATAGAAGCTTATGTTTCAGGGGAAAATGGGATTACTTTCAAAATTTTAGCAAATAAGATAACCAACTTTAGCTTTCGTAAACCCGGAGGAGTTGATGATTTCGATTTGTTGAAATTCTCGATAGATTTAAATAATTCTTATTTAAAATTTATGTCACCATATTATGGAAATTCTAATTCTTCTAGTAAGATTTTAGATAAAAACGGACAGGAAATTCCAAAAGCAGAATATCTGGATAAAGTTCCTTTGAGTAAATTCTTGGTGTAACCTGAATCTTTAAAATTTTTAGAAATGAGCCGGGTAAAAACCGAGGCTATTTGGCAGCACGAACAAGTGCTGCCTTATATCCTCACGCGTCT
>NZ_JBBCQL010000213.1:0-8046 GCF_037149975.1 Chryseobacterium sp. VD8
AAAGCCTCTCAAATTTTTGAGAGGCTTAATTGTTCCGCAGTCACCACAACTTTTATTTCCGGAACTTGTTTTTTATGTTTCTGATAAGAAATTTTAGCAATAAGGTGGCACCAAAACTCGAAACTCCGCCAACTGCAGCCAATAAAACTGTTTTGATGAGGTCTTCGGTTCGGATATTGACAAAGATAGTCAGAATAGTGCCGAATGCTGTGCTGAGTTTTGTCGAGTTATCCACGTAATTCATAATAATTCGGTTTAAAATGAATTAATTATCACGATAAACAGCCGTCTGGCTGATTGCTGAAGCAATTCCGCCTGCAACTGCCAAATATCCTGCAACCGTTACCAGAACTGCAGGAAGTGAAATCGGAGCGGTAGCAATTACTCCGCTGATAGCCGTCAGCATCAAACCAATATTTCTTATCTTTTTGAAGAATTTCGGAGTGGGCTCCTGAATTCTTTCTACTATTTTTTTCATATAATTTTTATTTTAGGAAAAATTCCTCCCTTTAGGGTGAGAGGAAGAATTTTTCATTTATTTTATCATTAATTCAATCACGAATCCTTTTTCCAGATATGGGAAAATGGTTTCTTTCAATCTTTCAAAAGCAACCTTCGAACGGATTCCTTTTCCTTCTCCAGTCAGTTCAGAAACAGGAGCAATACATCCATTCAGTTCTTTCAATGCATCATTGGCAGGATGAAATAAAATGTAATCTCTGTTTTTAACATTCATAATTTCAATATGCCATTTGAATTTTGGACTGAAACGCTTTCAAAGCCCCATTTTTCAATGAATACTTTTCGCCATTTACTTCCTGATAAAATTCCACTCCTAAAGCCAAAAACAGTGGCTTTGTAGAGTCTGCAGTCAGCTGCAAAGGAATATCGATAGCAGCCGTTAAGGTATTATCCCAAGGGAAGATTACAGTTTCACCGATTGGTGCAATATAGCTTTCATTTTCAAAATCAATTTCCATTGCCGCAGCGGTTAGCTTAAAGTGCGTCGTTCCTCCGGGAGCCGCAATCATATTTGCTGGGACAAAAGGATCGAATGTTACACCAGCTTCGCCTGTAGCTCTGTCTAAAGTTTTTACCCACGGAGCATAAATGGTATTTCCTAATTTTCCATTCGCATTGAAATCAAAACCAATTAAAAGCTCCGCTTCGCCATCGATTACATTTCTTTGACCTCTCGGATTGGTAGCATCCATTTGAATGACTTTTACCATTTCTTTGGTCAGTCGGCTGACCATTCTGCTGTCATTCACATTCTGCAAAAGTTGTCGAATAGAATTTCGTAGAACTTTCCCGGCTTTTCCTGCACGCCCGAATTCAGCACCGTTTTCTCTGGTTCTTTGAAACGCAGGATCATTTGCAATTCTTTCTGCCGAGATTCCGCCTTTCTCTCTGGCTAAATAACCGTCTTTGGACTTGTAGAAGGTAATTCCTCCAATCGTTCCGTCCAATTTTATAATACTTCTTTGTCTTGCCATTTTCTTAAATTTTAAAAAATTAATTTTAGAATGATAATGTTCATTCTCTCAAACCTTGGTGAATTCACAAGACAAAATTTCATAAAATGTAGATTCAGAACAAGTTTGCGTGCCGATACAGACCGTTTTTGCCGAATAGGGAATAAGTTTCCATTTGAGGAAGAAAAAGAATTATTTTACATTTGCAGAGTCACCGCATAATCAGTATAGCAACTCCTAACCAAAAGCAAGGATAGAGTATGAAAAAGAGAATGCAGAGACTTTGTATTTACCCGAAAGATGTCCAGAGAATCACTGGGCGTAGTGAACGCTATAGTCGTAACCTCATCCGTAAAATTATGCAGGAACTAAATAAGAAAGAGCACCAGTTTTTAACTGTTTCAGAGTTTTGTATCTATACCGGCATTGATGAAGAAAAAGTAAAGGAAATTATTAAAGATTAACCTGACTATTTGTTGCATAAGTAAGCGGATTTTATTAAATTTGAGTACTCACAAGATGCTACAAATAGTAATAAAATAAGAGGGGGAAAATAAGGGGTCTTTGAAATGACAATCTTTGTTAAATGCCATAAATAAAGGTTATTTCAAAAATTGATAAGTCCCGTCCGATCCAGATATTTTACCAAGCAAAATGATAAAAAAAACAGTATTGAATTTCAATGCTGTTTTTTTATGAAATAAGATCTACAAATTATTGTAGATAGCTAGGGCAAAAGAAAACAAATGGTTATTTAAAGTGTTGATACAGATATGCTATTACAGTTGTGCTGTTGTTACTAATCGTTGATTAGAGATTTAATATAAGCAGAATCCTAGAATTGTGTAATTTCACTCCTAAAAAATTAATGAAAAATTGAGTTGCACTGGCAAAATGTATTAATTATCACAGTTGGAATCGGGAATTGGTAATTAGCTGATTTTTAGTAATTTATAAGATTGGAGGTGTACGAAAGTAGTACAAATATATTTTTTAATTAATTGTAAAACGCTGTAAAATATTGGTTCGCAATTATTTAACGTGACGGGATTCGTGCGGAAAAATAGAAAAAAAAGATTTTGCAGCATCTTAATTGTGTACCAATTTTGTACTACTTTAATTGTGTAAACTACCATTAATAAACAATTCTTTAGATTCTGTATCGGGAAGTAATATTTGAACCATCCTTATAAAATATGTAGATCAAAAAAATTATTAAAAGGGGATTTTTTGATCTCTACATTTAAAGTAACTTGTTTCAGTTAGTATATATGCAAACTTCAATAACAAGTCTTATGTAATTATACCAACTATTTGATAATTTTTTAAATGGATGTTGTCTTCTGGATGATCTTATTTTAACTTTTTGATCATTAAAGGGGTGAATTGTATAATTTTGTGAAAATAAAAATTAACGACAATCTGTAGCGTCATCATCGGAAGAAATCCGCAGGGTCTATGTTTTAAAAACCTTATCGGGATTTCTACCGGCAAAAATGATTAGTACCATTGCTATTCTTGTTTTAGCTGTTTTATAACCTAAGTTATTCGCTTTTTTATAGATAAGGAAAAGCATGGAGGTAATCACGGTTATATAAACCATCACTTAAATTCCATTTTTATTGAGTGAAACCAAACGGGTAATGTTAAGTTCCTGTTTGATAAATCTGAAAACACTTCTATATCCCATCGTTTTCTGTAGTAATCGGAAACTTCTTTGGCAGAGAATTCAAATTCATTACTCAAAAGCTAAAATTCTTTTTCTGTTTTTCGTTTTTTTGAAAAGAGTAATTTTTTCAAAACATATCAATTTTTACGTATGATTTAAATACAATTAGACATGTTGAAATAAAATGACCGAATTTTTTAACAGGTAGTAGTTACATGGCAAGATAAGGATGTTTTCTCAATGTTAATTTTTGTGAAAGTTTAAATATAAAATATTATTTCTAAGAATAATTTTAATTATTTCAAATAATTTGTAAAAATATATAATTTTTCGCCCTGATTATCAATTTGTTTCAAAAAAATATAGTTTTTTGTTTTTTATACGACTAGTTCTGTCGTCGTGCAGGGTGATATTTGCAGTATAGAAAATAATAAAATGCAACTTGACATTAAGACTCACGGTGGATATATGTAGTCTGAAAACCACCTTAAAAAATAAGGCTAAAACCTGAAGTTATCCTCGGAAAAAGAAACTTCAAATCTCAACCTTTTTAATAAAACCAAACAAATTTACAAAAATGTCTACAAACAACAATGCGACTCAGACACTTTTTCGATTCGCAACGATGAGAAACCCTGAACTATCAAACCCTAAAGACCTGGACAAGAGATTTATCTTCAGAAACTCTACTCTGAAATCAACCAGTGTTTTTGATACCAATCTGGCTGCTCAGAAAACGCTGTCGGCGATCTGTGCTAAAATTGATACTCAGAATATTGTTCTTCAGATTTTCACTGAGGATACGCTGAAATCCCAGTACGGTAAGTTCTATGAAACAATGGTCTGGGTAGCCCGAAACAAATCTATTGCTGCCAAAACAGAATTCGATGCAAAAATTACGGCATGCAAATCTGCAAACGGAGTTCCGGTAATTGATTCTAAACTGTGGGATAATCTTGTTTATCAGGTGATCACACAAAAAGATTTCTACGTAAAGGAATTTATTATGCAGCTTTTGCATCTGGCACATATTCTTCAGAATTATGATATGAAGGACGAAATGTATCAGAATATTGTAAGAGCCAAAGTGGTGCTTCCGAAAGAATTGTTTAAAACAGATACAAGCGGTCTGAATGGCGGAAATGCTTCCAGAATATCCGGTGCTGTTATTGAACAGACTCCACAGCCACAGGTAATGTACAATGATAAAAGCATGAAATTCGCAGAAGCAAAAGTAAGACTGATAGAAAACCAGAAACTTTCTGATGCTCTTGCCAAAGTGGAGAAATCGTACCGCAGAGAATATCAGGATGCTTATCAGAAGTCTTATGATACTTATATGAAAGAATCTGCGCCTATTAAGAACGAATACCAGAGCAGGCTTTCTGAAGCCGAAAGCCGAAAGAAGTTTTTGGAAGGAAGAATTCAGTATCTTACTGAATTTAGTATTTCTAATCCTGAGTATTTCTTAAGAGACGAGCGTTTGCCGAGTGAACTGAAGGAATTGAATGATGGGTTAGCAAAACTACAGGTTCCACCTGTGGAATTCGCAGAATTCAGCTTTGATTACCGTCCTGAAGTTTCTGCAGACAGCCTTCAGAAAAGCCTGAGCGCAGAGCATTTGTCCACGTTGGCAAAAGTCATGGGTACAGATTCTTTTGCTACGGGAATACAAGGAATAAGCTCTTTTAATGATCTTAACGAAAGTATTTCTCAGAATAATCTTGCCCTACAGCAGCAGGTTCTGAATAATACCGAGCTTAATACCCAGGTGTCTGCATCGGTTGGAGGAATGCTTATTCCTGTCACCAACACCGTAAATAGTAACGGATGGATTCCGTATAGTGTGAAAACCTACAGTAAAGGAAGTTCAGACTGGTTTATTATGCTTACGGTAGACAATTATGCTTCCAATATTGTTTCTGGATCGTACAAAGTTACACTTAATGGGACCGAGATTGCTTCTACCAATATTTTTCAGGCTGTAAGCGGAGTCAATTTTCTTTTTTACAACGGAACGTCGATCCCGGCTGCACAAACCGTAAACACAGGAGGCTTTGTATTGCAGGGAGAAGTTGTTCTTGATGATGGTAAAACCTATTCTTTAAACGTTACCCTGACAAGAGACTCCTCGGAAATCGACAGAATTCTTAAACAAGGGGTTTTTAAAGGAAGTTCCGCATTCACTCCTGTAATGAAACCTGTAGAGCCGGAAAACCCTGGAACTCCTGTGATCATTCCTTCCAATGCTGCCGCATTTATTCCTTCAGGATTTGGAATGAGAAATATCGGTGTTGCAGATTATCTTAAAGTAGAACAGTCTTTACAGGGGTATATTGAAGGCGAAGTTGCCCACATCGAGAATGTAATGGCAAGGGAAAGAAGAGAAAAATCTACTAAAAAAACTTCTCGAAGCGAGATTACAACAATGGAATCTTCGGATACCGAAAAAGAACAGTTGCGCGATACTTCTACTGCAGACCGTTTTGAACTTCAGAATGAAATTTCAAAAGCAATTCAGAATGTGAAGGATGCAAATGTTTCAGCGTATGTAAACGGAGAAAATACCTATCCAAGCGGCTCTATTAATTATGGCGTTTCCGGAGGGTTCTCCACTCACAACTCTAAAGAAGAAAATACAAGACAGGCAATGACGCAAGCCAAGGAAATTACTCAGAAAGCAACAGACAGGGTAGTTACCAAGGTTCATAAAGAGCGTACAGAGAAAATGATTGAAGAATTTGAAGAATCAAATATTCATGAATTTGACAATAGAAAAGGAGACAAGCACGTAGTGGGAGTTTACCGTTGGGTAGACAAAATTTATAAAAATCAGATCTACAACTATGGTAAGAGAATGATGTTCGAATTCATGATTCCTGAGCCTGCCAAACTTCATAATTTAGGAATGAAGATTTCTAAGAATGCAGAAAATTTGTTGATTAAGCCTGTAGACCCGAGAGAATCAACTATTCATAAAATTGCCACATTTGCATCGTTAAATGATGATACCATTCTTAAATTCTGGCTGAGCAAATACAATGTTGAAGTGGATGAATTCCCCATGGCTACTTTCAGCATCAATAAATCATTTCATGAAAGAGATTCTGCACATACGGGTAAAGATGATGATAAGGTACAGGTAACGAACGGTTCAGGAGAGGTGGAAATTCCTGATGGATATGTTGTAGATCAGGTAACCTATACTTTCAATACATATCCTCACGGTTTTAAAGGATCTCATCAGGCATTTATTACCATTGCCGGAAATCCTCTGCCATGGATTGTTTCTGCAAACGACACACAAAAGAACGGAGTATTGAAAAATCTGAATGTTAAAGATAAACTTGCGTTTTCATTTGCAACCGGAGAAAGCCCTATTATCGAAGGAAGTTTAGATGTAAGATGCAATCTTACTGCTGAAGCCAAAAATGCATGGCTACAGAAAACATTCAACAAAATTATTGAAGCCTACGAAAAAGTAAAAACAAAATATGATCAGGATCTGGCGGCCATTCAGGCACAGGGAGTACAGATCAAAGGTTCTAACCCAGGATTCTACAGACAGATAGAAAATACCATATTGAGGAGAAACTGTATCTCCTACATGATAAACCAGAACCCTTCCGCTGCTCTTACTTTCGGTAAAAACAAATATTATAAGACCGATAATGCAGAAGAAAGCTTCCTGAACACAGAAGTAAAACTAGATTCTACACTGGATCAGTATACATCTTTCATAAAATTTGTGGAGCAGGCTTTCGAATGGGAAATCATGAGCTATTATTTCTATCCTTATTATTGGGGGAATAGAAATAACTGGGACAAAATGTATCAGTTTGATGATAATGATCCTACTTTCCGTGCATTCATGCAGTCCGGAATGGCCAGGGTAATTGTTACTGTAAGACCAGGCTTTGAAGAAGCAGTGAGGCATTATCTTGCAACCGGACAAATCTGGAATGGAGGAGAAATCCCTGTCATCGACGATCCTTTGTTCCTTTCTATCGTAGACGAAATGCGCAAAACAGAAGGTGAGAAATATGGTAAAGCATGGGCAACAAGACTGCCTACGGCACTTACAATTCTGCAGGCGCAGTCTATCGGGCTGAATGTCACAAAAGCACTTCCGTTTGACGATAATCTTTCTGATTATGAAGATCCTACAAAGGTTCCGCAATCTTCGGAGATTACTCCTAATGATGCACAGATAGGAGGTGATAGCGATACACAGAAAACAGGAAATATAGCAGGATCCTTCAAAGGATTGGATGGTTTACTACCAGAGATTATGCTCAAAAATATGGACAAGTCTCCTGTAGATTTTACCAACCCAGATGACGGAGGTGATTTCTTCCTGCAAAATATCCCTGTGGGTAAATATGAAATCTGTCTTGATGAAAATGAAGATCTGAACAACCAATATAACATTATCAGTGGTAAAGTTACCAGAGTTATTGAAGTAAAAGAAGGATCTACAACAGAGGTTTCGCTCATAGTAAAAAGAATCTAATGACATAACATCTGCTTCAGACATTAGGCGGTAATCTTAAGTTTACCGCCTGAAGTCTGCTGCATAAAACAAAACAAATGAAACCAGCAACAATAACCGCTATAGGGATCAATGCCAATGCATTAAGAACCACTCAAAGGGTTTTTGTAACAACACAAAATTTTAATCCTGAGAGACACCGTATTATCTTACGGGTTAACGGAAGATATTATGATAATCTGCTAAATTATTTTATACTGGATATCACATTAGGACAGAATAAAAACCCTTTTCCTTTTCAGTTTCCGGGTACAGCAGAATACATCACCATCCATGCGCAGCTTTATGATTACAAAAGTGATGAGATTATTGCAACTAAAAAGCAGGAGTTCCTGAAACAATCCTTTACA
>NZ_JBBCQL010000214.1:0-7969 GCF_037149975.1 Chryseobacterium sp. VD8
TCACCGCAGGACACGCCAAAGGAATTTATATGAGCGACGGAAGAAGCGCCGATAATCCAAAGATCAATTACGGAACGGGAGGAATGCTTGGCGGAAGAAAATATATGGTAACTACAAGCTGGAACGCGCCTGCAACCGCATTTACGCTACCGGGAGAATTTTTTAATGAAACCAGTGTAGACAATGGACCGTTATTTGGATTCCACCGGATGAATGCTTTCGTTTCTCTAGAAAAATTAGAAAGTTTCCACTTTCATGATGTCGAAAAAAATGCAGATGTAGAAAGAGATATGAAACTGTACAGAGAGCATCTTACCGAAGTTTTTGAAAAAGAATTAAAACCTCAGCTGGCGTAATGAAGATTTATTTAACAGCCGTTATTAAAGCAAAAGAAGAATACAGAGCCGAAGTTCTGGAAGTTCTTCAGAATATGGTAAAAGAGACCGTGAAAGAGGAAGCCAACGAACTTTATACGCTTCACCAGGGAATCGAAGATAAAAACCAGTTTGTATTTTATGAAATCTGGAAAAGCAGTGAAGGTTTAGCAAAACATAACGAGCAGCCTTACATCAAAGCTTTCGGCGAACTGGTGGATGAAAAGCTTCAGGAAAAACCACAGATTTATTTAACAGAAATAATTTAAAATACTATTAAATAACTGAATTTCAACAGTCTATTTAACAGTAAATATCAGCATGAAAAAATTAACATTACTCGTCCTTGCCATCTTTATGGCAGGATTTATGCAGGCACAAACCAAAAAGTTTAAAAATATGGAAAAGAAAATTTTATTCGTCATTACCAGTCATGGGACAAAAGGCGACACCGGTGAAAAAACAGGATATTATCTGGGGGAAGTGGCTCATCCATGGGAAGTTCTTCACAAAGCAGGATATGAAATAGATTTTGTAAGTCCGAAAGGCGGTACTTCTCCGGTAGACGGATTTGATCTGAAAGATCCTGTAAATAAAGAATTCTGGGAAAACGAAAAGTATAAGAACAAGATCGATCATTCCATGAAACCATCGGAAGTGAATCCTGAAGACTATAAAGCAATATTTTATGCGGGAGGTCATGGTGCGATGTGGGATTTTGCAGACAACACCGAACTGGCTTCCATCGCTTCTCAAATTTATGAAAACGGCGGTGTGGTTGCAGCAGTCTGCCACGGTCCGGCAGGTTTGGTCAACATCAGACTGAATAACGGAAAATATCTGGTTGACGGTAAAAAGATCAATTCTTTCACCAACGAAGAAGAAGCTGAAGTGAAATTAACCAATGTGGTTCCTTTCCTTCTGGAAGATAAGCTGAAAGAAAGAGGTGCAAAATTTGAGAAATCCGGACTTTGGCAGGTTCACGCAGTGAGCGACCAGAGGGTAATTACCGGACAGAATCCTCAGTCTGCGAAAAGTGTAGGCGAAGAAATTCTAAAGGAATTGAAAAAATAAACAGAATAGTTTAAACAAATTTCAGAATAAACCGCAAAAGGCACAAAAGATAATGATAAAGCGAATTTCCAGAATAATCAAAGTGCTCAAAAGAATAAAAATCAAAGATTTTTAAAAACTATTGTGACCTTTTTTATTTATAATCACCAACTTTAAATAAAAGTTAAGTTGATCTTTTTTGACTTTTGCGGTTAAATAAAAAGTTTAAACAGACTTAATAATGAAAAGAGCTTTTCAGATATGGAAAGCTCTTTTGTGTTTACCTTTTGTATTAAAAATCTATTTCCCAATCGGCATATGGGTAGAAATTGCAATTCTGTTCCACATATTAATGACAATACCTGCCATAATGATATCTGAAATCTGGGTTTCATCAAAAAGTTCTTTTGCCTTCTGATAGGTTTCTTCGGTTAATCCTTTCTCACTGATTAACGTAATTTCTTCCGCAATCATCAGAATAACCTGCTCTTCCTCGGTATACAGTTCTTTTGCATCTCTCCACGCATTCAGAAGGAAAATTCTTTGCGGTGTTTCGCCGTACTTCAACGCATCTTTCGTATGCATATCCAGACAGAAAGCACATCCGTTGATCTGCGAAGCTCTGATTTTGATTAATTCTTTCTGAATCGGACTTAAAAAGCTGTTCTGAAGAGAAGTTTCCATGCCTATTCCCGCTTTGTATGCAGCAGGATGAACGGTTGTCCAGTTGAATCTTGCACTCATAATATTTTGGTTTAAATTTCTGAGACAAAGTTCCGGTTTGAAGTCTGTAAAAATCTTAAACTGGTTTAAGAACGTAATTTCGCTCTGATTTCGCTTAAATATTCCGGAGTAAAACCTAAAAAAGAAGCCACTAAATATTGCGGAATTCTCTGAATAAACCACGGATATTGGGTACTGAAATGCACATACAGTTCTTCCCTGGAAAATTCGTAAAGATAACGGATGCGTCTTTCTGAAGCGGCATACGCTCTCTGATAGATCATCCTGAAATAGCGCTCCATAACGGGATGCTTTTTCAGCAACTCTTCCTGATCTTTTAAATCAATTTTTAAAATGTGTGATTTCTCAACCGACTGGATGGAAAAGTTGGAGACCCCCTGTCTTTCGTACGCAAAAGTATCGGTGATCCACCAGTTTTCAATTGCAAATTCCGTAGTCTGCTCCACTCCTTTTTCACTGATGAAAAATTTTCTCAGACAGCCTTTTACCACGAAATACATCGACCGGCAGATTTCTCCTTCGGTCATCAGATTCTGTTTTTTCTTACTATCCATCGGCTGAAAAAATGAAAGAATGGAAGAAAATTCATCATCGGTTACCTGAATAAATTTTTCCAAATGCTGCCTGAAAGTTTCCATTTTTTTTGAAAATTGTATAACCAAACTTAACTTTATTTTTTTAGTTTTACAAAACAAAAACGTAAATTATGGAAATTGTAGCTAAAATACTCATCGCCGCTGTTGCCCTCGAACACCTTTATATTCTCTGGATGGAAATGTTTGCCTGGGAAACCAAAGGAAAAGAAGTTTTCAAAGCAGCCTTGCCTCCCGAAATGTTTAAACCGACCAAAGGTTTAGCCGCCAATCAGGGACTATACAATGGTTTTCTTGCAGCCGGACTCATCTGGTCATTCTTCATTGAAGATCCGAAATGGCAGACGAATATCGCTTTATTTTTCTTAGGATGCGTTGCCGTTGCCGGAATTTACGGTGCCATTTCAGCAACAAAGAAAATCTTTTTTGTTCAGGCGTTACCTGCAATTTTGGCGATTGCTGCAGTGATTTTAAAATAAAAACCCCTACCGCCGATTTTATACACTTCATCATTTTGAAGTAAAAATTTCCTCTCTATTAAAATAAATGAGGAATATTTGTATTGGTGACCTTTCGTATGCTGAGCGGAGCCGAAGCGTACGGTAAGAAGACTCCTTATTTCCTCTCTAATAAAATATTTGTGTTGGTAACCTTTCGTACGCTGAGCGGAGCCGAAGCGTACCGTAGAAATCTACAAGTTCCAATCAATCTGCTAAACAAAATCATTTGTTCAAAACCTCTTTGAGCTTCTTCTTTAATCCCGCAGGTTTAAATAACCCTTCATAATATCCAATCAAATTTCCATATTTATCCAGAATAATCCACACAGGATAAACCGGCTGACTTTTATTTTTTGATAAAGCCAGAGCCAGCTCATGAATTCCCGAGTTTCCGTTAGGCAGATAATGATATTCTTTTCCTAAAAAACTGATGTTCTCTTTTGTTTTTTCAGTTTCAAAATTGATAATATAGAAATGCTGATTGATGAGTTCAACCAGTTCTTTATCCTTATTTAAATTGAATTTCTCGATTTTACAGACGCCGCACCAATCGGTATAAAGATGAATAATGATGGGTTTCGGATCTTCCTTCTGCTGAATTTCCAAATCCGAAAAAGTGCCGGTTTTCATCTGCGAAAGACAAAAACACGGCACCAACATTAAAAATAAAAATATCGTTAGGCTTTTCATTTTATATATGTTTTTTCTTATAAAAATCTTTTAAACGCAAAGTTTTAATTTTTTCTATTTCATATAAGTGAGCAAAGATGGATCAACAGGTTGATTTGATGAAGCTTTTCTTTACGCTTCGTGAAGCAAATTTATTTGCTTTTGATTTCTAAAAATATTCTTGTTCATTAGAAAAATCTTTGCGTTAAAAATTCACAACTATTTTAAAGTATATTTCACCCCCAAAAAACCTCTTATTTTCTGCATCGGCGCATATCCGTACGTCGTATCAAAAGTATAATGATAAGGATTGCTTACCGGATCATTTACATTTTTATCAAACGGATCAAAAGGCCGCATCAACGGATCTTTCGGAGTAAAATTGAACAAGTTTTTAATTCCGCAATACACTTCAAATCCGGATTTAAAACTCTTCGAAACCTGAATATTCGCCAAAGTATACAAGGGAGAATACTCCGGTCGGTAATCATTCGGTAAAACCGGCAGCCGCATCGGTCCGTAAAACTGTCCTGTAAAATCCACTGTCAGATTATTTTTGAACTTATAACTCAGATTATAAGTCCCGCTCCATTTCGGGGCATGAAGCTGCTGCGATTTTTCATTTTCCCCATCAAACTTCTGATAAACATCCAGATACGTCACTCCCAGATTAACACTCAAAGGAAAATCAAAGGTATAATCCAGATTTAAAGAAGCTCCTCTCGAAATTCCGTACCCCTGAAGATTATCATAAATAATTTTCGCAGGATCAGAATCGAAACCGCCGACAATTTTGTTGCTGAAATACGTATAAAATGCAGAAGCATCCAAATTAATCAACTGATCTCCAGCAGGAATTTTCCAAACGTAATTTACATTTCCATTGATGGATTTTTCCGGCTTTAAATTCGACTGAATCACCACTTCACGCGAACCCGTTAATGCAGCGTGATCTTCGGTAAACAAATTCACCACACGGAAACCTGTTCCGAAATTGAATCGTACAGTATGATAAGGATTCGGCGAAAATTTCCATGCAAAGCGGGGCGAATGTACAGCATGATGAATTTTGTCATAATCCAATCTGTACCCCAGCAGCAACGTATTTTTCTCATTAATTTCCCACTGATCCTGAATAAAAGCTCCAACAATCGGCGACCTCATCGGTTCGTTGGTTAATGCGTCCACAGACAATGTTCCCGGCGTATTGTCATCATAGTATGTCTTTTTAAACGTAACCCCAAGAATCAAATCGTGGTTTCCGAATTTTTTATCCCAATATGTCTGGGTAAAAGCCACTTTCTGATTCGCCAGAAAAGGATTATCGCCGTAAAAAGAATTCTGGTCATGAAAATTATAGGATAACTGGGTCATAATATTTTCTTTCAAAGGCCATTGATAGACCCCGAAAGCTTCTACCCTATTCGTATAAATACTTTCTCCATATACCTCATTGCTCCCCCGATAAGATCTATTCCACTGCATTTCTCCGCCAAAACGGTCTTCATATAAATATCTCAGAGCAAAACTCGCCAATCGGTTTTCCTTCCTACGGAAATTCCATTTGTTAAAAACTGAAATCCTGTTCTGCAAAGCTCCATCTATAAAATTATCTTTATTAAAATCGAATCTTTTTGTATAGTTGAAATAATTCATGCTCAACAGCGAAGCGACATTCTTTCCCAAATTAAATTTCGTGGAAAGGTCTACATTATTTTCACTCCAGGTTGTCGTCATGAGATCAACACTTAATTTGGGTGCAGTCAAAGCATTTTTAGTAATGATATTGATGACACCGCCCATTGCTTCGGAGCCATAAATAGAGGAAGCAGGACCTTTTACTACCTCAATCCTGTCAACCAGACTATTCGGAATTCCGCTCAGTCCGTAAACGGTGGACAGCGAACTGACAATCGGCATTCCGTCAATCAAAATCATCGTATAAGGACCTTCCAGTCCGTTGATGTGAATATCTCCCGTATTGCAGACGGAACAATTTAACTGAGGTTTTACTCCATTCACCATGGAAATGGCTTCAAAAATGCTCGGCGTCGGGTTTTTCTGAAAAAATTTCTGCGAATAAATTTCAACATTTACAGGACTTTTTGATTTGCTGATTGGTTTTATCGTTCCTGTAATCACCACATCATCAATATCTCTTGTTTTGATTTTTGGATTTAAAACTTTTGCAGAATCCTGCTCTTTCGACCCATTCAAAGCCAGACTGTCCGTTTCCTGTGAAAAGCAGAACCCAGAAAAGAAGATTGCAGAAAATAATATTCGCCTCATGAAATTATAATTGTTAGACAAAGCTAACAATTATTTTTTAATCACAAAACTCAACTGAAAAATATTATTAAATTGAATTCATGAAAAAGTGTTAAATTTGAGAATCAACATATAAAAGTAAAATGAGATATCATCAGTCGGGAAATATTCCCCAAAAAAGACACACGATTTTCAAATCTCCTGAAGATAAATTTTACTATGAACAGCTTTTCGGGACGGAAGGTTTTCATGGAATTTCTTCGTTATTGTACCATATTCACCGTCCGACACAGATAAAATCCATCGGTGAACCGAAAGATGTAGCCCCGAAAATTGCTGTTGAAAAAAATGTAACGCCAAGAATGTTTAAGGGAATGAACGTAACTCCCGAAGACGATTTTATGGACAGCCGCAAGTTCTTAATGGTAAACAACGACCTGAAAATGGGACTGTCGAAGCCAAGAAAATCTATGGATTATTTCTATAAAAATGCTGAGTGCGATGAGCTTTTATACGCTCACAGCGGAAACGGAATCTTAAAAACTTTTGTGGGAAATCTTGAATTTTCTGTGGGGGACTATTTAATTATTCCGAGAGGAACGATTTATCAGGTGGAACTGCATTCTGATGATACGGTTTTCTTCATTTTGGAAAGCCATTCTCCAATCTACACTCCGAAAAGATACAGAAATGAATTCGGACAATTATTGGAACATTCTCCTTTCTGCGAAAGAGACATCATCACTCCTACTTTTGTGGAACCGAAAGACGAAAAGGGAGAATTTTTAATTAAAGTAAAAAAAGAAAACCAGATTACAGACTTCATCTACGCAACACATCCTTTTGATGTTGTGGGATAGGACGGTTATTTTTATCCTTACAAGTTCAATATCAAAAACTTTGAGCCGATTACGGGAAGAATTCATCAACCGCCTCCGGTTCACCAGACTTTTGAAGCCCATAATTTCGTAGTCTGCTCGTTCTGTGCAAGAATGTACGATTATCATCCACAAGCCATTCCGGCTCCTTATAATCACTCGAATATTGATTCGGATGAGGTTTTATTTTATACGGAAGGCGATTTCATGAGCCGAAACCATATCGATTTAATGGATTTCACGCTTCACCCTGGAGGAATTGTTCACGGACCGCATCCGGGAGCTATGGAAAGAAGCATCGGTAAAAAATTCACGGAAGAATATGCTGTAATGGTAGATCCTTTCAGACCTTTGAAAATTACGGAAGAAGCTTTAAAAGTGGAAGATCCTTCTTACAAAACTTCATGGCTGGAAAGCGAAGGCAACCATCTTGAAGACCGTTCTCAGGAGTAATAAAGCTTCTGGCGACTGGCTTCCGGCTTTTATCACTGAAATTATTATCAAAATATATTGAGGACTGAATATTAATATTTCAGTCCTTTTTTTTGAATCAATTTAATTAAAACATGATAAAAATCTTCGAATAATAAGACTAAGTAAAAACAATATGAACTATCTTTAAGACTAAGAAAAATTCATAAAAAATTTCAATATGCAAAATTACATCAGCGCAGAAGAAGCTATTTATACCATTAAAAGCGGAAACCGTGTATTTTTTCACGGAAGCGCCTGTACTCCGAATTACTTAATTGACGAACTAGCGAGGCAATCCCATCGTTTGGATAATGTAGAAATGGTTTCCATTACCCAGCAGGGAAATGTGGAAATTGCAAAACCTGAGTACAAAGACAAATTTTTCGTTAATTCTTTATTTGTTTCGTCTCCTGTAC
>NZ_JBBCQL010000215.1:0-7926 GCF_037149975.1 Chryseobacterium sp. VD8
TATCCCGGGCGAAGGACACAATCTTCAGGAGCACTCGATAGTATTGGTTAGAGGCGGAAGGGTGAAAGACCTACCGGGAGTACGTTACCACATCGTAAGAGGTGCATTAGACACTGCAGGTGTAAATGGAAGAACGCAGAGAAGATCGAAGTACGGAGCTAAGAGACCTAAACCAGGTCAGGCACCAGCTGCACCAGCAAAAGGAAAGAAAAAATAATCATTAAATAAGGTACAGAAACAATGAGAAAGACGAAAGCGAAAAAAAGACCGTTGTTACCAGATCCAAAATTTAATGATCAGTTGGTAACGAGATTCGTAAACAATTTAATGCTTGACGGTAAGAAGTCAATCGCATTCAAAATTTTCTATGATGCGTTGGATATCGTAGAAACTAAAAAAGGAGATACTGAGAAAACAGCCCTTGAAATCTGGAAAGATGCATTAACAAACGTTATGCCTCACGTAGAAGTACGTTCCAGAAGAGTAGGTGGAGCTAACTTCCAGATTCCTATGCCAATCAGAGCAGATAGAAAAATTTCTATGGCAATGAAATGGTTAATTAGCTACTCTAAAAAGAGAAATGATAAGTCTATGGCTTTGAAATTGGCTAATGAGGTAGTAGCTGCTTCAAGAGAAGAAGGTGCTGCTTTCAAAAAGAAAACAGATACTCACAAAATGGCGGAAGCAAACAAAGCTTTCTCACACTTCAAATTCTAATCTGAAATGGGAAGAGATCTTAAATTTACAAGAAATATTGGTATTGCTGCTCACATTGATGCAGGTAAGACTACCACTACAGAAAGGATTTTATTCTATACAGGTGTAAACCACAAAATTGGAGAGGTTCACGATGGTGCTTCTACAATGGACTGGATGGAACAGGAAGCAGAAAGAGGTATTACTATTACTTCTGCTGCAACTACTTGTAACTGGAATTTCCCAACAGATCAGGGTAAGAAATTACCTGAAACAAAACCTTACCACTTCAACATTATCGATACACCGGGACACGTTGACTTCACCGTAGAAGTAAACAGATCTTTGAGAGTATTGGACGGTTTGGTATTCTTATTCTCTGCAGTAGATGGAGTAGAGCCTCAGTCTGAAACAAACTGGAGACTTGCTGACAACTACAAAGTTGCGAGAATGGGATTCGTAAACAAAATGGACAGACAGGGTGCTGACTTCTTGAACGTTGTAAAACAAGTAAAAGAAATGTTAGGATCTAATGCAGTTCCAATCGTTTTACCAATCGGTGCTGAAGAAGATTTCAAAGGAGTTGTAGACTTAATTAAAAACAGAGCGATCATCTGGGACGAAGCAGGACAGGGAGCAACTTATGAAGTAGTTCCGATTCCTGAAGACATGAAGGATGAAGTTCTTGAATATAGAGAGAAATTAGTAGAAGCTGTTGCTGATTATGACGAGACTTTGATGGAGAAATTCTTCGAAGATCCGGATTCAATTTCTGAAGAAGAAATCAACGAAGCTTTAAGAAAAGCTACTATCGATCTTTCTATCATCCCAATGACTTGTGGATCTTCTTTCAAAAACAAAGGAGTACAGTTCATGCTTGATGCTGTTTGTAAATATCTTCCTTCTCCACTAGATAAGGATAATATCAAAGGAACAGATCCAAGAACTGACGCTGATATCGAAAGAAAACCATCTGTTGAGGAGCCTTTCGCTGCATTAGCTTTCAAAATTGCTACTGACCCATTCGTAGGTAGATTAGCATTCTTCAGAGCTTATTCAGGAAGATTGGATGCTGGTTCTTATGTATTAAACACAAGATCTGGTAACAAAGAAAGAATCTCAAGAATCTATCAGATGCACGCAAACAAGCAAAATCCGGTTGAGTATATCGAGGCTGGAGATATTGGTGCAGCTGTAGGATTTAAAGATATTAAAACAGGAGATACATTATCTGATGAAAAGAACCCAATTGTTCTAGAATCAATGATCTTCCCAGATCCGGTAATCGGTATCGCTGTTGAGCCTAAAACGAAAGCTGACCAGGATAAAATGGGTAACGCTTTAGCTAAATTAGCTGAAGAAGATCCAACGTTCCAGGTTAAGACAGACGAGGCTTCAGGACAAACGATCATCTCTGGTATGGGTGAACTTCACTTGGATATCATTGTAGACCGTATGAGAAGAGAGTTCAAAGTAGAGGTTAACCAAGGTCAGCCGCAAGTAGAATACAAAGAAGCTCTTACACAAAAAGCTAACCACAGAGAAGTTTACAAAAAGCAGTCTGGAGGTAGAGGTAAGTTCGCAGATATCGTATTCGAAATCGGTCCTGCAGACGAAGGTAAAACAGGTCTTGAATTCATCAACGAAATTAAAGGAGGTAACATTCCTAAAGAATTTATTCCTTCAGTAGAAAAAGGATTCAGAGAAGCAATGAAGAACGGTCCTTTAGCTGGATTTGAGGTTGAATCTATGAAGATTACATTGAAAGATGGATCTTACCACCAGGTTGACTCGGATCAGTTATCTTTCGAATTGGCTGCAAAGTTAGGTTTCAAAGAATCTGGTAGAGCTGCTAAAGCGGTTATCATGGAACCAATCATGAAGCTTGAAGTAGTAACTCCTGAAGAGTACATGGGTGATATCGTAGGTGACCTTAACAGAAGAAGAGGTACTGTAAACGGTATGGACGACAGAAACAACGCTAAAGTTATTAAAGCTTTCGTTCCGCTTTCTGAAATGTTTGGTTATGTAACTTCTCTTAGAACGTTATCTTCAGGTAGAGCAACATCTTCTATGGAATTCGAGAAATACGAAGCTGCTCCTACAAACGTTGCTGAAGAAGTAATCGCTAAGGCTAAAGGTTAATATTAAATTAGATTAAAATGTCACAAAGAATCAGAATAAAACTTAAATCTTACGATTACAACTTGGTAGATAAATCTGCAGAGAAAATCGTAAAAACGGTAAAGGCTACTGGTGCTGTTGTAAACGGACCAATTCCATTGCCAACCAACAAGAGAATCTTCACAGTGTTGAGATCTCCGCACGTAAACAAGAAAGCAAGAGAGCAGTTCCAATTATCAGCTCACAAGAGATTGATGGATATCTATTCTTCTTCTTCTAAAACTGTTGATGCTCTAATGAAATTAGAACTTCCTTCAGGTGTAGATGTTGAAATTAAAGTGTGATAATTGCATACTTTGCAATGATTATATAAAATCCGTTCCTTTCGAGGAGCGGATTTTTTTAGTTTTATCCAATTTTATGAAGAGAAAGGTCATTGCTGTTATGTATATTTACGAAAATATTCTTATGAAAAAACTCTTACTTTTAACAGTCTTGCTTTACGTATCGTTATCAGCGCAGACTCATCGGTTTATTTATGATGTAGTTTATCGTCCTGATTCAACTTCTGCTGAAGTAAGGAAAGCCAACTATTATCTTGATATTAATCCGGATGAAACATTCTATTATGAAAGATCTTTTTTTGTCAGTGATTCTATAGAAAAAGTTTCCGGCTTAAGGACGTTTAACGGGAAGGTTACAGATTTGCTCAGTAAAAAGATTAAAACAAAACAATATGTTCTTTACAGTATTCAAAGCTACGATGTTTACAAATTAATAGATGAACCTAAAATAAATTGGAAAATTGAAAAGGAAACTAAAGTTTCATCTTCCATTCAAGCTCAGAAAGCTACGGCAATATTTGGGGGCAGAAACTGGATCGCATGGTTTGCAAAAGACTTTCCTTTTCAGGAAGGACCATATAAATTTCACGGTTTACCGGGAATGATTATTGAAATTTATGATGATAAAGAAAATTATCATTTCTCTCTGAACAGATCAGAAAACTTAACCGAAACACAGTTGATAAGCTTCTATAAAAATGCAAAATCAAGAGGAATAGAAATTCCATATTCTAAATACAGATCCATGTTGCTAAGTTATTATCTTGATCCAATAAAATTTATCAATAACGGTGACGTGAAAATTGACGAAAATAACAAATTAGGGCTGGATGATGGCAGAATCATTTACAAGCCGGAAGAACTTCGGCAATATACTTTTGATGAACAGCATAGAATTAAAAAATATAATAATCCAATTGAAGTGGATAAAGCAGTGAAGTACCCTGAAGTAAAAAAATAATATTGAAATATAAATAACATCAGGAATATCATTTGGATAATTAATCTAGCGGATATAAAAATTACAATTTTACATTGGCTTTTCGGCGGAGTTTTTGATGCTTATTAACTTACTAATACAAAGAAAAATGGCAAGATCAGGCAAAAGTTTTTTCGAAAAATTCTCAGATTGGGCAACAAAATTTACAGGGAGTTCTTACGCTTTCATAGGGGCGACCTTAATCGTCATTATATGGGCAGTTTTAGGACCTGTTTTTAACTATTCCGAAACATGGCAGCTCGTTATAAATACAGGGACAACTATTATCACTTTTCTCATGGTATTTTTAATTCAGAAAGCACAGAATAAAGATTCCAAAGCCATTCAGATCAAATTAAATGAATTGATCGCAGCGAATGAAAAAGCCAGCAACAGGATTGTCGATATTGAAGATTTAACGGAGAAAGAACTCGATCAGCTTCATTGTTATTATGAAAAACTGGCAGATTTTGCAGAAGAAGATGAAGATATTCATTCTTCACATTCTATTGATGCTGCCAAAAGAAATCAGGATTACAAGCACGATTTTTTCAGAAAAAAACATGAAGAATGGCTGCAGAAACAGAAACAAAAAAAGGAATCGATCTGATTCCTTTTTTTATTAAACATCCTATTTCATAAAATACCCGAAATAAGAACAGCTTCCCATCAGATTTTTTGCAGTCTCCGTATCGGCATACTGCGTTTTCAGCATGGCAAAATACGTTCTGTATTTTTGATTTTTAATCTGATCTAACTGCTTTTGGAAAGCATCCGTTTTCTCGCTCCATTTTGGATCCGAGTAGTCTACGTTCGAAGGATTTTTAGTTTCATACTGATAATATTTCCCTTGTTCCGCACTTGCCATCTGAAACAGAATTCTTGCTTTCTGTTCTTTATCCGTTGATGTATTCAGTGCTTTTTTATAATAATTAATTGCCAGATCAAAATTATCAGGTTCAATAAAAGTAGTACTTGTAAAGTTTTTGTAGTAGTACTGATAAGGCGTTTCACTGTCGGTACTCCAGAAATTATATTTCCCGCCATTCGTATTGTCAACATCCATTACAAATAACTGTCTGTAATATCCCAAAGAAGAAGTATTGTAAAGAAGATTTCCAATGAGCTGATTGGCTTTTGTTGATTTTTCGTCCTTACCGCTTCCTATCTTTTTAAGCTGAATTAATGCATCTGCCAGTTCAAGTTTATTCATCATAGGTTTAATGAAAGAAAACTGAGAATAATCTTCCTTCACCATACTTTCTTCAGGCGTACTCTGATAACTTTCCCAAACATTATGTCCGAAAACAAGATCCGAAATACTTCGGAAACCATTGTATTCTGAAACTCCGTATTGATGAGGCGTTTTTTTCTGAGAATTCCCGTCCCAGTCATAATTGATTCTCGGAATTCCTGTGAAATTCTGTGCTTTTGTGTAGTATGATTTAGCTTTCTCAAAATCTGCCTGTCTCATCGCTCTGTCACCATAAATCACGGCAAAAAAGGCATCGATATTTCCTACGTCATCAATATTTTTAGCAATAATCTGTTCCTCGAATTTCGTTTTGTTCGGCTTTCTGTAAAAATCTTCCACACTTTTTACCAGACTGGAGTTGGGGTTGTACTGAAGATCAGAAAGCGTATTGCTCATAAGGAAAGATTTTCCGTCTTCACCCTGCAGGAAATAACGGTTGGCAAGAACATCTTTTAGGAAATCTTTTGTAGAAGGAACCTCACCATAATAATCATATTCTGTTTCCGTACTGTCTTTTTTAGGCTCCTCCGGTTTATCCACAAAATATTCGACATAATCTTTCATTAAATGATCTTCGAAGTCCGCATCAATTTTAGGCTGCGAAACAATATCATTCAAAACCTTCATTCTTTTAATCTGTTCCTGATATTCCGGATTGCTGGTTTGGATGTCTTCTAAAATCTCTGTACTCGCTTTATAATCTTTTTTAAGGAATTTCAGATAAGCATCTGCAATTTGCCAGTATTCGTCCTTGGATTTCTCTTTCGTTTTGCTTGTGAATTTTTCCAGATCATCTAAGAAATCTTTCGTCTGATCGTCATAGTAATAATTATTCTTGTTGAAAACCGGAATTCTGTTCGGGTTGTCCAGCAATTCATCATCGCTTTGATCTGCTTTCGTTTCAGCACTCGTTTTATCTTTAACGCCGAATAACTTCTTAAAAAAGCGCACAATTTTCTGCCAGAACGATATTTTTTCCTCTTTAGGAGCTTCCGCAGCTTCAGTTTTAGGCTGATCCGTTGTAGTGTTTGCAGAGACTTTTACCGCAGTTTTTTCATTATTGTTGGTGTAATAATAAATCGGAAGATAGTTTCTTTCCAGTTCATTGATGCTCCTCACCGCCATCACTTTCAGAATTTCAGAATCAGGATCTATTTCAAACATTTTCTCCATAATCGGAATCGGATTGTTGAAATCTTCATAGCCTAAAAGAAAATAAGCCATGTTTTTTTCTTCATTCGTTCCCGCTCTTTTCATAATATTATTAAAAGAAGCAGTGTCCGAAAGTTTCATAGACACGAAGGCAGACTCTTTACGGCTTTTACTGTTCATAAAGACCTGAAAGAAATTCCAGTTGGCATCACTTTTCAGATCCAGTCCGCGTTGTGCACCCGCCAATTGATCGAGAGCCATAAAATAGGTTGCTCCTCTTAATTTTATGGGTTCAACATAATTCTTGAAAGCTTCAATCGCTGCTTCGTAATTTCTTGTATAATGGTTGAAACGCACCAACTGATATCCGTAACGCTGCTTAATTTCAGGATTTTTTGCCGCATTGTAAAGAGAGGTTAATGCCGTGATGGTTTTATTGTAATCAAGATTTGTTGCATTTTGTGAACCTTCGCTTTCACGGTAATAAAATGAATCCGGACTTTCAACGTAGTTGATTTTCATGTACGGTTCAAGATATTTTGCCTCAATCAGATAATCAATCGCTTCCTTATATTTAGAATAGAAACCAGATCCGAGTTTTGTAAGAAGCTGATTGTTCGTGCTGCCATTTTTCAGAGCATTCAGATCATTGATGTTCATTTTATTCACCAGATAATCTGTCTCCGCGAAAGTCAGTTGATTATTAAAGAATTTTTTCCAGGTATCCACATTTTCATTAGGAATCTGGGATTGTTTAAAATCAGTATAAAATCTTGTTGAATAGCTGTGAAGAAATGGCAGGTAAGATTTATCCTTGATGATACTCTGCGTAAACAGATTGAAATATTCATAATCCGGATCAGACCATGCGCACGCTTCAGTTTTACTGTAAAAAAGCGATAGAACCGCGAGCGAAAGAAAGTACTTTTTCATTTTGTTAATGGTGTTTTTTTAAGTTATAATGGTAATGTATATTTTTCAGATTATTCTTACAATCAGTCATTTAAGAAATCTGTAAGAACTATTCTTTTAAGCATAAGACAATTTACGCAGAATTTAATTGGATTTACAAGTTAAAGTTCTGATCTGTAACAAATTTACTGTCTAACTGATAATGAATAATATCGAAATTGTTTATTTTTTTCTCAAGAAAACGGATGACTTCCTGAAGCTGCTCATCTGAAATCTCTTCAATTTTAATTCTGAAACCTTTGTTCAGATAACTTCCGAAATAAAATCCGTGCTTCTGTATTTCAATTTCTGTGTCAGATATTCGCTTGAAATCGGGGTTTTTAAGATCCTTTTCAGATAGAGCATTAATCAGTTTATGTTTTCCCAAATGATTGGTGACAATTCCCCACGAATAAATTGGTAAG
>NZ_JBBCQL010000216.1:0-7914 GCF_037149975.1 Chryseobacterium sp. VD8
TACCGCAAATTTCATTGCAGAAGCAGCCGTCATCGCTACAACAGGTTTGATGTTTTTTTCTTCCGTAACGATTACCCAGCCCGAAATGGCATAAGAATGGGGTAGATAAACCGCAACATAATTATGTTTTTCAACATCTGCCATTTCTTTTTGCGTTAAAAACCCGATTCTCCATATTTCAGGATTTTCGTTGGTCTTTACCCAGACCGGATCGTTGAATTTTTTTTTGTCTCCTACGAAGGAGGACATTACGTCTTTTGTGGGGGTGTAGATATGTTTTACACCGGGTGTTTTTTCAAGAAGCCGATCCATGGAATCGAAAAAGAATCTTCCGACCACGAATTTATTTCCCAAAAAACCTAAAAGTGCGGTAAATAAAATGGTCGAGATAAAAACAAGACCGGGAATTTCCTTTGCAACGGAAGGAATAATGTTATCAATAGACGTTACAATATACCAGATAACAAAAATTGTCAGTCCGATGGGGCCGATAATTACTAGTCCCTGAAAGAAATTTTTCAGGAAAAAATTGGCAATATTTTCAAACGTCAGTTTTTTCAATCTAAATACTATTTATCCGTGGATGGTTTCGCCTTTTCCGTAAGACTGTATAACTTTTGCTTCATATTCCAGCCATTCTTCCCATCGTTTATTTACTTTTTCTTCGTCTCCAAGCTGTCTTGCAAACCCGATGAAGGTGGTGTAATGGTTGGCTTCTGAAATCATCAGTTCTCTGTAGAAGGTTTTAAGCTCCTCATCTTTGATATTTTCAGTCAGAACTTTAAATCTTTCACAGCTTCTGGCTTCAATCATAGCTGCGAAAAGCATTTTATCTACAATAAGATCGTCTCTGTTGCCGCCTTTCTGGATAAAATTCACCAGTTCATTCACATAATCGTCTTTTCGGGTACGTCCGAAAGTATATCCTCTTTTTTTTATAATTTCATGAACCTGACGAAAATGCTCCAGCTCTTCCTGTGCGATGGCAAGAAGTTCCGTCACGATTTCCGGATATTCAGGAAGCATTGTGATCAATCCGATGGCATTGGTAGCTGCTTTTTGCTCGCACCACGCATGATCCGTTAAAATTTCTTCGATGTTTCCTTCTGCAATATTTGCCCACCTTGGATCGGTAGGAAGTTTCAACTTAAACATGTTTTAAAATTTTCTGTAAAATTAAAATAATTTGCAATACGATTAAAGTTTATTTAAAGATTCAGAACGGTGAAAAAATATTTTTCTTAATAATTTAAAAATCTTGGTATTTAATTTGTTTTCAATAAAAAACCAAATTAAAATATAAACAATGGAAACTATTACAACTTTAAAATCTAAAGCAGGGGCTTTATTTTCAGCAATTTTTGTTCTTTTTATGTCAGCTTTCAGCTTCGCGCAGGAAACTAAAACGGGAGGCGGAACCGTAACAACAGAACAAACTACAACGACAACGACAGAGTGGTATGCAAATCCTACTTACATTATTATCGGAGCTGTTGTTTTAATTGTAATCATCGCACTGATTGCAAGAGGAGGAAGAGAAAGGGATTAATGAGATGCAGTTTTGCATCTTAAAAGCTCTAAAACTTTCCAACCCCATTCATCAACTTTTTTCAAGCCGGCTGAAATGATGAATGCCAAAATAATATTGATTCCGTAAATTAAAATCATTAAAATCCACCAAAGCATATTTTCTTTCATTGGAACGACTAAAAAATAAACCAGTGAAGAACTTATTCCCTGTGCAAAATAAAAAAATATCGCATTTTTCCCAATGTAGGTCACAACATTTTCTTTTGTAATCTTAAGCCTGTTATAAAAAACAAAAAGCGTTACCAAAGAAAACAACGTCCAGATAATATAAGGAATCTGAGGCGGAAATTTATTTTTATTGATTTTGTAAAATATTTCCGGTCCGTAAAATCCGAACAGTCCTGCTAATGCAACCGCAACAAATCCGTATAATACAGGAACCATTCTGTCCGGAATTTTTTTACCTTTCATTCTGTTTCCAATCAGAAAAACAGTCATGTAGAAAGCAACATATCCTACCTGTCCTGAAGGATAAATTTCCGAAAAAACATTAAATAATAAGGTTAATCCGGCACAAAGCCCAATGAACCAGTTAACATGTTTCGGAAAAAATTTTAATATTAAGACACCAAAAACGGTTAAAATATAGTAGACTTTTAAATACCAGAAACTTCCCATTACCACAGGAAAAGTATCTGCTTTGTTGTATTGATGAAGATACCAGTTTCCTAAATTTTCCCATTGTGGAACGGTCGAAATTTTCGTAGCTGCATAGTTTGATCCGAAGGTCGAATAAAAATTCTGCAGCCATTCCAGAGAAAAGAAAGTGAGCCCGAAAACTTTGAAGAAATAATCCAGAAAGAACAGAAGGGTTACAAAAATCATATACGTGATCTGCAATTTCAGCAGCCTGTATAATGTTTTTTCAATATTGGAACCGGATGTTATTCCGCTTAATGCGTAAAATAATGCAACATCAAATACCAAAGAGAAAACTCTCACTTCAGGCTGGATATAAAATTGTCCCGACCAGAAAGCGGTATGGATGAAAATGATGGAAATGGTAGCCAGTCCTTTTGCGAAATCAATATAGAGGTCTCTGTTCATTTTTTTTGATATGATGTTTCAAAAGTAATAAACTTTAAGAATATGCAGACAAATAAAAAGAGACAGGAATCGTGTCCCTGCCTCTTCGAGAAAGATATTTCCAAAAAATGATAATCTATTTCAGGTTTTTAAATTCTTCGGCAGAGATTTCTCCGGTCTGAATTTGTTTAAGTTCCTCAAGATACTGCTGCATATAAGCATCAAGTTCAGGATATTGCGTGTTTTTTGCCATTTTGTAAGTTCCGTTCAGTACTCCCTGATAATAATAGAAGAAGTTATAATCGAAATCTGCAGCAGTAAGGCTGTACTGCCCCAGTAAAAATCCTAAACGGACAGCAGATCTTCTCTGTGCAGGAGTTCCGTGGTGACCCGGACTTGTAGTCTGGTAATCGCCAATGCTCTGTGCAAATTCGTAAGCGGCTGCAATCTGCGTAAAGCTTGTCTGGTTGTATCCGTTTGGTCTTCTCAGATAGTATCCTGCAAAACCATCTGCTTCCAGCTCGTTTGGTCTTGCTGTGGATTCTGTTACCGTAGGCAGTCCAAAAATATACTGAAGCTGATGTCCGTACTCATGAGCAAGAATCATCGCGTTTACAATGTCTCCGCCTTTTGCTTTTGCATCGTAATAAATAGCGTAGCCGTAATAGATTTTTCCTGTAGAATAAGAAATTGCATTGTAGGTAGAATTAAAATTCGAAGGATCGTTCACGAATCTCAATGTAGGATTACTCCTTCCCCACATGCTTGCAATTTTTGTCATCTGAGAATTCATAAAATTGGTGTCTGTAGAATTCTGTAATGAAGTAAGCAGTACAGATGAAGAACTCCAGTTGTTATCTACATAATAGCATACTTTCTCCAGACCATTCGGTTGTTCCGGTTTTAAGCTTTCTGCCTTTTGCTCCTGTTGTACAGGTGTTTCCATGGTGTCGTCGTTACATGCTGACAGAGAAAGTGCAGCAATGGCTCCCAAAAGAATCGGGAATTGGATTTTTCTTTTCATATATACAAATATTTTGGTGAAAACGAAGATATAAAATTAAACGGAATTTCATATCACTTTATTGTGAAAAAATATTCAAAACATAGTTAAAATTTTATTTTAAAAAAGATTGAATTGAATTTGAAGAGATTAGAAAATATTTCTTATATTTGCACCTCGAAATAACTAAAAATTTATAAACAATGTTTGCAATTGTAGAAATAGCAGGGCTTCAATACAAAGTTGAGCAAGACCAGAAGTTGTTTGTAAACCGTTTAAAAGGAGATAAAGGAGGAAAAGTATCTTTTGATAAAGTACTTCTTACTGTAAACGGAGCAATCACGGTAGGCGCCCCAGCTGTAAGCGGAATCACTGTAGAGGCAGAGATCCTGGATCATGTAAAAGCTGATAAAGTAATCGTTTTCAAAAAGAAAAGAAGAAAAGGTTACAAAGTGAAAAATGGTCACAGACAATCATTAACTCAAATTCAGATTACTGGTATTACAGGATTTGAAGGAGCTAAAAAAGCAGAAAAACCTGCTAAAAAGACAACTAAAAAAGCTGACGCTGAAGCAACTGAAGGCGCAGAATAATTTTTTAAACCAAAAAACCTTAAAATAAAATGGCACACAAGAAAGGAGTTGGTAGTTCCAAAAACGGTAGAGAATCTCACTCTAAAAGATTAGGTGTAAAGATTTTCGGTGGTCAAGATGCTATTGCGGGTAACATCATCGTTAGACAAAGAGGTACTCAGCATCATCCAGGTGCAAACGTGGGTATCGGTAAAGATCACACTTTGTTCGCATTAGTTGACGGAAAAGTAGTTTTCAGAAAGAAAGCAAACAACAGATCTTTCGTATCTGTAGAAGCAAACGCATAATATATAAGCGTTTTATAAAAATTAAAAGCCTTGGCAATTTTGCTGAGGCTTTTTTCTTGTGTCCTGAAGTGAGGAAAAGTTAAAGTTTTTATATTTATTCAATTTAACGGGAAATATTTATATATTTGGTAACTATCAAATAACGAATATATTGCGTAAGCCGAAAAGCAGACAGAGTAGGCAATAAATTAAACCAAACTAATATGAAAAATCTAAAAAAATTAACAAAAAGACAGCTTAAAACAATTGCTGGAGGAGAAAAATGTCCTGCCTTAGCCAGTTGGTGTTCTGAATGGTGTACTTGGACGGCATGGCAAAAAGCACATTGTCTGAATGCAGTAATTGATACTCCTTGTGATTGCTAAACTAAAGAATTCCAGTCTCTTTTTTGAGGCTGTATTACCAACTTTATAAAAATCTATAACTATGAAAAATTTAAAAAAAATCCAAAGACAGGATCTTAAAAATGTAATGGGAGGAGCATCTCCGGATCAGGGATGTTTACCTTGCGATGTATATTGTAGACTTCCGGAAGGGCAGAGACCGCCATGTAAAATTGTTTACATTGTAGCGCATTGCAATAGCTGTAAAGATTATCCTGTTGAATCGTAAGAAAAAAACTCCTTCGCACTGAAGGAGTTTTATATTTTAAAAGCCGACCTGAAAACCTGCTTTAATTCCGAAAGTTGAAATATCCGGTCTGTTGAGGTAATTTCCGCGCCAGTTGAAATCTACTCTGAAAATTCGGAGATTTCCGAAGCCGATATTTTCGATTCCGAAACCGTATTCATAATAAATATGCTCACTTGGGGCAGAATATTTGAATCCTTCTACATTAATCGCTTTAGAAGCGTCGCTTAATGTTCCGTAAGCTCCTCTGATGAAGGCAATCTCTCTTAATTTTAATTTTTTGATCAAAGGAATATAAGAAAGGATTTTCCCGTTGAAATGATGCTCTAAATGAAGTGTAGTATACGTATCAGCCACAAATTCATAGTAATTAAGCTGTGCAAATGTATTCTGAGCGAGACTATATGACTGGTTTCCCGGAATTACGTTCTGTAAAGCCAAGGGAACAGTATTGAAATTCTTTCCAGCCTCAAAGCTGACTACTGTTTTTCCCCAGCTTCCGATCAGAAAAGGCTTATAAAACAGGAACTGCAATTTGTTATAATTAAAATCCGAACCGAATAAACCTTCAACACCTTTTGTGTATTTCAAGACAATAGTGGGGGCAAGAGTTCCGTGTTCGTGTCTGTCGATTCCGGTCTGGGAAAATTTTGCTCCCGGTCTTGCGATTAAGCTTAACGTAAAATGTGAATCATTGGTTGTTTTTCTCAAATCTCCGTTTTTGTAATACATGAGATTAAATCCTTCGGGATTTGCCGATTTAATGCTTTGCATGGTTCCGTCTAGTCTGATCTGAAAATTTTTCCAGGGTTCAATAGAAGTAAATACATTTGTCTGGTTTATCGAGCTTAGTGAAGCGTTTTCTCCTCTTGCAAAAATCGTTGAAGAAGCAAACGTTCTTGCCATAATTCCGTCATCATTGGTCAGCCGAACGCCAAGCTGTAGAATATCTCTTCTTGTTCCTGCTCCTATCGTAAAACGGTTTACTCTGTTGAACATAAATCTTCCTTCAACACCGTATTTCACCTGCTGGTCTTTGAATCCATAAGCGGTGTAAAACTGAACTCTCCAAGGATCGTTCCGTGTGAAATATGTTCTTGCTCCAATTCGTATCCTATCGCCTTCTACCTGGTTTTTTCCATATACAGAAAAAATAGGACCTAAATCAATACCTTTTGTAATGTTATAATATCCGGAACCCAGTGTCTCGTAAAGTTTTACAATACGGTTAAATTTTGGGGTCTGCTCAAGCTTATCAAGCATATCATAGATGCCCTGCTCACTTTTTGACAGGGAATCTGGTCTTGCTTTTACCCAATATGCATCATCTTTTTCTACAAATTTGTCATTGTATTCCTCTTCCGTTCTTTTAAAAATTTTGTCTTCAAGCGGTTTATTAAACTGGTATTCTGAATAATCTACAGATCTTTTGGCAATAATACTTTTTGAAGTTTTCTTTTTTGAAAAAGGAGTCATTTCAATTTCTGTAACAAATTTCCTCGGCAAAAAAGTATTTTCGTCGGGATTGTCATATTCCAGTTCTGTAGAAATTCCGTTAATAAAATTTACATTAATTTTTTGAGTGGATTTTAAGGTTGCACCCAAAACTGCATAACTGTCTGTATCAATATAAAGATATCCCTGAAAAGCTAAAACTTCTGTTCTTTTCGGCTGATATCGGATTTTGAAAGCATTTTCTCCGCGTATGGAAATAGTATCTACCAGATTATAATCATACGTACTGAAGCCTGTTTCTCCGGCAGGACTTGGAAATCCGATGTCGAAATAATTTAAAGTATTATCATAAATGTTGATGTCGCGGTAAAGATTTTTAGCCATCAGAGTAATGATCTGGTTATCCTGAAAACCTGATGTTTTTTGTGCCGTGAGAAGCCTTTTTGTACGTTGGAAAGGTCTGTTTTCTCCGTAATTTTCATAAACGGCTTCATTGAGGAAAATAGGAAGTGCTATTTTTCCGCTTGCCGTGGAATCTTTATAATCAAAAATGAATTCAAGTTTATTGAAGATTTTTCTCTTCATGAATGCACTGTCCAGATTATTGGCATCAAACTGAATTTTCTCGTATTCTTTATAGGTATAGGTATCGAATTTATCTAAACCGTTGTTTCTCTTCCGTTCCCAGACTTTCTGCATGATTGCGTAAGCGGGATTTTCCTTTTTGTTTTTATATTTCGGTTTTTCGTTATGAATAACAACTTCCTGTATGCTCCCGACTTTTTCCTGAGCCAGTTTCACAAAAATATTGCTGGCATTCTGTGGAGTTACATCAACACTTTCTAACGAATAATTTTTTCTTAAAAATCTGAGTTTATAAATCAGGCTGTCTGACTGTACGGTAAATTTTCCGGAAGTGGTTGTAAAAGAGGGTTTTTGATTTTCATTAATGAAAATATCTACTCCCGAGACCTCCTTATTGGTCTTTGCGTCTACAATTCTGCCGTTTGCCGAATTTTGTGAGTATACGAAATCTGCAAAAAATAGGAATAAAAAGAGGGAATAATATTTGGAATTGTTAATTAACATTTGTTGTTTCTTCAAGCTATTTGCATAACAAAAAGTATGCACTTTTATTATAAAAAAATAAATATTATTTAAACTTTTAATGGTTTAAATACAAAACTGCAAATGTAATGAAAATAACATCATCGTTTTGACGGTGTTATAGTTATTGTTTTGTTAAAATATGATGATTTTTAAGAAATTATTTTTGAGTTGATGTGATGCAGAATCACAGAAATAAAAAAGACCTACATTTCTGTAAGTC